>NZ_JAVRBM010000023.1:0-108169 GCF_034531255.1 Nostoc sp. ChiQUE01b
CTATGGAAGATGTGCTTCGCACAGCGTCCTAATCGCCTTGTCCGTTGCTATATTATGTGCGATTAAATAGCTAACAGCCATGAGCAATGCTCCCTAAGAAAGAGCAAGCTCAAGGTTTATTTTTTAATTGCCGCCAGTTGCCCCATTTTCCAGAAATAGCTAGAAATCCAATTGGTAATAATATGAGCCACAATCGGCACTAGCAAGTTGCCCGTGAGCAGAGCGCTATATGCCAATATCATCCCGACAATCGTGGCCCAAATTACATAAGGCCATTGTTGGGAACCGCTAAAATGCATAATCCCAAAGCAAAGACTGGATACAATTACAGCTGTAATATCGGAGCCTAAAGCTGGCAGCATCACACCCCTAAATAATAATTCTTCACTCAACCCTGGTAGCAACCCCAGCCAAATTAAATCTGGTAAAGCTAAAGGCTTCAGTACCACTTCTAGGTAATAATTTGCACTTTTACGATAGGCAGTCCACAGGCGATAAGTTAAGCCACTTAACGCAGTGATAACGAACCCCAACCCTACACCTAACAGCAACTCTCTTTGGTTAAAGTCCCAAGAAAATAGCGAAAAGTTGCCGAAGTATAATGAAAGTCTGGCGACTATCAACAAAATGATTGCAGTCGCTCCCATCGCCCCAAGTACTTGGATGCGCGTCAGGTATGGAATTTCTGGCTCTTGCTTTTGTTGTTCAATCACGGGTTTTAAGGGGGAGGGGGAGATGAGGCAGATATAGCAAAGTGCTGAGTGCTGAGTGCTGAGTGCTGAGTGCTGAGTAAAAACCCAGTAATTTCAAGGTTTTGAGCAATCACCAATGTCCTAACTGCCTTGGCGGTTGCTATAACAACTCATAACTCCTAACTCCTAACTCCTAACTTTTAATTACTGACTGCAAAGGTAATAATTTGGGACAAAGAGCAAAGGGATTGATGCCTGCTTTATGTGCTACTAATACACCTACTGCTTCTAAATATGAGTTTACCTGTATAGATTTGATCGCCAAGGATTCGGGAGGAACTTTTATCAGAGTTTTATTCTCTTCTACTGTAATTATTTGGCATCGTTTTTGGCTTAAACTCAATAAGGCACTGCTACCACAGGCAGTTGCAGGTACGATCGCAGCATCTACTTGATCTGCCCAAATATCTTCTTCCTCTGATACGATTGCTCCTCTCTCTATTATAAATTGTGGGGCACGACTTAATCCGACAAGGACGCAGGGCAAAAAGGTATAGCCCAATTCTTCGGCGGCGGAGCGGGGAGATAAATTAGGTTCTGGAGGTGCGCTCAAAAGGGCGGGAGAATGGGCGCAAGGAATTTGAAAGGTTCGCACTAGCAAATGACTAATTACGGCTTCTGCACCCGCTAGAGAATCTACGCCTTCACCGTGGCGATATTTTTGTACTGCCTCCTCATCCATATCATCGGGGAAACGGGCAACAACAGCGATCGCCTCTGCCCCCGCTTTTTTAATTAATATCTCAGCTGCCCGTAATAAGCTATCCGGGTTGCCAATTGTCCCCCAACTAGCTCCCGATGCTGTAGCCCGTAATTCTACATTTAATGGTGCATCACTGATTACATAATCTGTTAGGGTCAATCCCAGAGTTGCTCTGACTGCATCGGCGGCTTGTATATGTCGTAGCCGTAACTCTGGCTCAATGGCTTGGTCTAAAAGCAAACCTATTTTGTTGGTGCGGACTGGACGTAAACCCCAGCATCCAGAAGCGAATTTGTCAAGTCCGTAACCTTCAACATAGAAAGCGTTAGGGAGGTTCCAGTACAAACTTGCGCCATTCAGGACATTGGGGTGAGTAATTAGGCGATCGCAAACCTGTGCTATAACTTTGGCAACAGGCAAAGCATCTCCTGCATAACCCCCAATGGCAGCTCCAACGCCAGTTGGTACAATTAAGATAGCAGTGTATGGACGATTCATCTTACAGTTATGAGTGCTGAGTTATGAGTGATGAGTTTATGATTCACTTGCCATCAAATCCAAACTCCTAACTCCTAACTCCTAACTCCTAACTTCTAACTCCTAACTATTAACTGTAGTCACCACGGCTTCAACTGTAGCTTTTTGTTCGTCAACATCTACAGAGGTAACAGCCCAACGCAGGGGTTCGCCTTGTTTCTTCAACTCTGTTTCAATTGCTTGTAGTAATTCTGCGGGAGTTTCTTGTAAATCAATTTCTGCGGTAATAAAATGAGTCGTCATCTTGGTAAATCCTGTTGATTTGTAATTTCTAGAATAGCTGATATAAGTTGCGATAAATACATATGTAATTTATCAGATTTAGTAATCTGACTGAACAGTTATTCAGTTATGAATAATCATTCAATCTACTGATAACTGTTCGCTAGTTATTTACTTTTACCAAATTGCAACTGATAAACTACATCTTCTTTTTCTGTCTCAAGTTTCAAATCAGAAAGGGGTTTGGCAACACAAAGCAATACATAACCTTGCTTTTGCAAATCTGGACTAACGCCCATACCATCAGTTTGATCCACAGTTCCCTTAGATAGTTGACCAGCGCAAGTTGTGCAAACACCTGCATTACAAGAACTCGGCAGTTCCAAACCAGCAGCATCGGCAACTGATAAGATTGTTTCATCTTCAGGAACTTGCAAGGTATGAATTTTGCCTTGGTGATCAATTTCTACGGTGTAAATTTTGGGCATATACAAAATAAGCGTGATGCTACGGACAAATTTATTAGTTTATCTGAATTAGTTAAAAATATCCAGATGTTAGTATAAAAATTTAGATAAAAGATTGATAATTACAGCAACTAATTCTGAACAAGTTATAGATTAGTAACATTAATTACTATACAATACACAAATAAATTAGTTAAATTTGCTTACTATAAAAAATATGCGCGATCGCGTTTCTTTAGAGACTGTATCTGTAAGTCTGCCTTTTGGCATTGGTTCGATGTCTTGGAAAGTTGACACCACACAAAAGAAGGCGGCTTGGTCGCTTTATGTGGAATTGGTGACGCGCATTGCTGTACAACCATTGGAAGTTGACCAGGGTTTGGTACGGGAAGCTTTGAACTCTCTTTATAGTTTATTTGGCACAACCCGCGAAGTTCTCAAAGCCGCCGGGCCTGATGTGGGTGCTTCTCGTGATTCAGTGGGGGGAATTGCGATCGCTGTGTTGAATAATGGGTTAAGACCGTTTTTGGCTAAATGGCATCCGTTGTTGCAAGCGTGGGAAGCTAGACGACCTGTGGGGGTGAGTCCCAAGGAACATGAGCAGAGTTGGTCGGAGGAACCCAAGTTGCGAAGTGAGTTGGAAGTTTTGCGCGGTGGGTTGGAAGATTACGCCAAGGCGTTGGCAAAAATTGCTGGCGTGGAGGAGTGATAAATGCAACAGCCTATGTTTGATGTGTTTCTTGCTCACAATAGTTTGGATAAACCAGAAGTTCGAGTCATTGCAGCAGCCTTGAGACAGCGTAATTTAGAACCGTGGATAGATGATGACGAAATTCGACCAGGACGACCATTTCAAGATGAAATCCAACAGGCGATTCCACTAGTTAAATCTGCTGCTATCTTCTTTGGTGTGCGTGGTTTAGGACGTTGGCAAAGTTGGGAATTAAGATCCCTAATTAATCAGTGTGTCAAAAGAAATATTCCTGTAATTCCTGTCTTGCTTCCTGGTGTTGATCAGCTGCCTGAAAACTTACTTTTTTTAGAAGAATTTAGATGTGTTTGTTTCTCTGAAAGCATTGGTGATCAGCGTGCTTTATCTTTATTGGAATGGGGTATTACTGGGATAAAGCCAGGGAGACAGCTAAAAAATATATCAAACCAAGAACCAGCAACTACCCAGCCTCAATTTATTCAGACAGATGATTTATCCTCAGAAAAAGGCATAGATTACACCAGACTGCGCGACTTACTAGCAACAAAAAAATGGAAGGAAGCCGACGAAGAAACCTATCGGGTGATGATTCAGGCTGTAGGTAAAAAAGAAGGCCACTACTTCAGCAAAGACGAACTCTTAAATTTTCCTTGCACTGACTTACGCACAATTGATAGCTTATGGGTAAAACACAGCCGTGGACGCTTTGGCTTCAGCGTCCAGAAGGAAATTTACTTGGAGGTAGGCGGTAAAGCAGACGGCAAGTATTACGAGAAAGCCTGGAACAAGTTTAGCTATCGCGTAGGATGGAGAGTGAAAAATTATTGTATTTCTTCCTATTCGATAAGTTACCCAGAGGTCAAATTTAATACAGCCTCCTGTTCAGGACACCTCCCCCTTGGGTGGTTCGTTCTGAGAAGGGTGTTTGGGTTTAGAAGGGTGTTTGGGTTTCCGGTGAGATTGATGTGGTGGGGAGGGTGCAAGACGTCTACTGGGTTTCTCTTCTCTCGCATCGAGACTTGTAAACTATAACATTTAAGGCTTTCAGATATTTTTAAAGATTTATTACAAGCCCCTGATGGACGGTAGAATCAATATTTCAGAATTCTGATACCTGGCACGGTGCAATTCGCAATTCGCAATGACGCTTGCGGACTCGCTAACGCAATTCGCAATTTGCAATTTGTTTAGAGTAGAATAAATAACATTTAAGTCTGGTGAAAAGTATTATTAATTCAGACTCAAATGTATGAATCAAAATATTTCTATTAGCGATAGAACAAAAGCCTTAGCAATCAGGATAGTTAAAGCTTGTAGTTTCTTAGATGAAAAGCCTGGAGTTTGTCGAACATTATCAAATCAACTACTACGTATTTTATTAACATTCAACACTTTTGCCCTAAAGCATCCAACAAAGAATTTAGACCGTAAAACTCAATTTCGCCTTTCTCTAATAGCATCTGATCAAGTTTATTATAGAGTTCCTTGACTTGTGCAGAAAGCCGATCAATTCCACCATGCGCTTCTATAACATTTTTCAACGCCTTACTTAATATTTTTGGGTCGCCTTCTTCTAAAACAACTTCGATATAAGCTGCGGCTTCTAATGGATTTTTTAAATCTTGAATCAGTTTTTCATGATAGCTTGTACTTTTAGGCATCATCTCTACATGATTTAAGGCTGATTTTGCAGCTATGATGAGCTATTTTACTATAATAAACCCAAATAAATTAGTTAAATTTGCTTACTATAAATATGCGCGATCGCGGGCTATGTGCGATGTGTGACTTATTCTTAAAACCCCTCTCCCCGAAGCGAAGAGAGATTTTGAGTCTTACTTCTCTTCCTTGGAGGAGGGTTGGGGATTAGGTTTGAGAGAAAGTTGCACACCGCGTAGAATATAATATTACAGGTATAATAAAACTCTCCATTAACCCAGAACTTCCGCAATTTTAAAATTGAATGACCCGGTTTATACATGATAAATTTGCTAAAGACTATCTAGAAGAATTATTAAAAGATTACGGAGAGGTCAAAGCATCAGAAAAGGTATCAGGAGAGATTAAAGAAATAGATGTTTTATTCACTCCTACCAAACAGCAAAACTCTAATTTACAAATACTCGGTTTGTTAGGAAGATTGGCTGAACATCCTGCTATCATAGAACCCTTTCGCAATCCAGCTTCTACTGATGAAATCTGCGACTGTATTTTAAAATTATTAGAAATCAAGGCTCTCCTCCGACGAGAAGCTAAAGCCAATAAAACCAAACTTCAAAACTCATAAATTCCCAAATTGTGGGTTCTTACACCTACCATATCTGAAACTAGATTATCTAGCTTTGGAACTATGCCAAAAGCAGGTTGGTTATCAGGAGTGCATTTTCTGCCAGATGCCTTGCGAACAGCAATCGTAGCGATACACCAACTACCGCAAACACCGGAAACGTTATGGTTGAGGCTTTTAGGAAGGGGAAATGTGCAGTCACAAGCAATTATCGAGTTGCAAGCGTTACCATTAGATTATCCATACCAAAAAGCAACTCTTGAATTAGTTTACAACTTGCGCGAAAATTTGAGAGTAAACCAAGAATTAGAAGCAGACGATCGGGAGTTAATTATGCGACTAGAGCCACTTTATCAAAAAGATAGAGAACAAGCTGTACAGGAAGGAAATAAACAAGGAGAACAACGTTTGGTTATACGTCAACTCAATCGCCGTATTGGTGAGATTGATACATTATTAATCGAGCAAATTCAAGGTTTATCAATTGAACAATTAGAGAATTTAGGAGAAGCATTGCTAGATTTTTCTAGTGTCGCTAATTTAGAAACTTGGTTAAACCAACAATAAAGATAAATCATTATAGCTTTTGCTACATCATAGCCCCCTTACGAAAAGCGGACAGGCAGTTGGGGGTGGGGTTCTTTACCTACTCAACTAATCACCGCAAATTAGGATTAATTAATTTCTAACCAACTCGGATTCTACAGCAACCCTGTTTAGTGTTACTCGTATTCCATCAAAGTGTAAATATATTCGGTTGATGAAAACTATACCTTCAGTATAAAAAAACTTGCTAAGAACCGATTACCAGTAAGGCTTTTAGTAATAAAAGTAAGCTAAACTTTTATAGCCAAGTATTGCCTAAAAATATTTCATAATTAAAGGTAGAACATCCCAATGGAGAACATAAAAATGCTGGAATCATATCGTAAACACGTTGCCCAAAGAGCAGCACTCGGTATTCCCCCTTTACCATTGGATGCGAAGCAAACCTCAGAATTATGTGAATTACTGAAAAATCCGCCAAAGGGTCAAGAGGAGATATTATTACATTTATTGCGCGATCGCGTTTCTCCTGGTGTCGATCCAGCAGCTTATGTTAAAGCTGGATTTCTCACCGCGATTGCCAAAAAGGAAATCACCAGTCCCTTGGTTTCACGCATAGAAGCGGTGCAATTGCTGGGCACAATGGTAGGTGGTTACAATGTGCAAGCTTTAATCGATTTGCTGCAATGGCCCACTGTATCCGTCTCAGACTCATCTGAAACACCTCTGGTGATGGGTGGACAAGGAAAGGAACCCATCGCCGCCTACGCCGCCAACGCCTTAAGCAAAATCCTTTTGGTGTACGATGCCTTCCACGATATTTTAGAATTATCTAAAACCAATCCTTTCGCCAAACGGGTGATTAACTCTTGGGCGGAGGCTGAATGGTTTACCCTTCGCCCCACAGTACCAGAAGCGATTACTGTCACTGTTTTTAAAGTTCCTGGCGAAACCAATACCGACGATTTATCCCCCGCCCAAAGCGCCACAACTCGCCCAGATATTCCCTTACACGCTTTAGTGATGTTAGAGTCACGGCAACCGGGAAGCTTGGCAACCATTGCCGAACTGAAGAAAAAAGGGCATCCTGTAGCTTACGTAGGAGATGTAGTTGGTACTGGTTCCTCGCGGAAATCTGCCATCAACTCCGTATTGTGGCACATGGGAAATGATATACCTTTTGTGCCAAACAAACGCGCTGGGGGTTATGTTTTAGGTGGTGCGATCGCGCCAATTTTCTTTAACACAGCAGAAGATGCCGGTGCTTTGCCTATTCAGTGCGATGTCACCAAACTGGAAACTGGTATGGTAATTACCATCCATCCCTACAAAGACGAAATCACAAACGAAGCAGGCGAAGTCATTTCTACCTTTGCCCTCAAGCCTGACACCATCCTTGATGAAGTCCGCGCAGGTGGACGCATCCCCTTACTTATCGGCCGTACCCTCACCGACAAAACTCGTCTTGCACTTGGTTTAGAACCCAGTACCGTTTTTACCCGTCCCCAGCAAGCCATTGATACAGGTAAAGGCTACAGCCTAGCACAGAAAATGGTAGGTAAAGCTTGCGGATTACCTGGGGTGCGTCCCGGCACATCTTGCGAACCCATCATTACTACCGTTGGTTCTCAGGATACCACAGGCCCCATGACCCGCGACGAATTAAAAGAACTTGCCTGTCTTGGCTTCAGTGCAGACTTAGTGATACAAAGTTTCTGCCACACAGCAGCTTATCCCAAACCAGTAGACATCAAAACCCATCACGAACTCCCCGACTTTTTTGCTTCTCGTGGCGGTGTCGCCCTCCGTCCCGGTGATGGTATCATCCACTCCTGGTTAAACCGAATGCTGCTACCCGACACTGTGGGAACTGGCGGCGACTCTCACACCCGCTTCCCCTTGGGTATTTCCTTCCCCGCCGGTTCTGGGTTGGTAGCCTTTGCAGCCGCCTTGGGTGTCATGCCTTTAGATATGCCAGAGTCAGTTTTAGTAAGATTCAAAGGTGAATTGCAACCAGGTATCACCCTGCGGGATGTGGTGAATGCCATACCCTACGTAGCAATTCAAAAAGGTTTGCTGACAGCAGAGAAGCAGAACAAAAAAAATGTCTTCTCTGGGCGAATTATGGAAATAGAAGGTTTGCCAGATTTAAAAGTTGAACAAGCCTTTGAACTCACTGATGCTAGTGCAGAACGTTCTTGTGCAGGATGCACAATTAAGCTAAGTGTAGAAACAATTTCTGAATATCTGCGTTCTAACGTCGCGCTGCTGAAAAATATGATCGCACGGGGCTATCACGATCCGCGTACCATGCTGCGACGTGTGGCAAAGATGGAAGAATGGTTAGCAAATCCCGTGTTATTAGAAGGCGATACCGATGCCGAGTATGCCGAAATCATTGAAATTGATTTGAACGAAATCAAAGAACCAATTGTTGCTGCTCCCAATGACCCCGATAATGTTAAGTTATTATCGGAAGTTGCTAACGATCCAGTGCAAGAAGTATTCCTCGGTTCTTGTATGACAAATATCGGTCATTATCGGGCAACAGCGAAAGTTTTGGAAGGTGCAGGTGAAGTGAAAACTCGCCTGTGGATAGCACCACCAACCCGCATGGACGAACACCAATTAAAAGAAGAAGGTGTATACAGCATTTTTGGGGCTGCGGGTGCGCGTACAGAAATACCAGGATGCAGTTTGTGCATGGGTAATCAGGCGCGAGTTGCTGATGGCACAACAGTGTTTTCTACCTCTACCCGCAACTTCAATAATCGCATGGGTAAAGATGCACGAGTGTATCTTGGTTCAGCAGAATTAGCCGCAGTTTGTGCGCTGCTGGGACGGCTTCCCACAGTGCAAGAATATTTGGATATTGTGGCGAGTAGAATTCATCCTTTTGCAGATAATTTGTATCGGTATTTGAACTTCGATCAAATCGCCGGTTTTGAGGATGAAGGAAGGGTGATTGCCTTGGAAGATATGCCTAAAGTTGAGGATATTTTGGGTATGCCTGTAGCAAAATAAGTACATTCTGATATTTGTAGTGAGGGTAAAAACTCTTGCTACAAAATCATTATAATATCCTTCTACCTTGTCATAAAAATTACGTTGAGATAAGGCGTTGAGTTTTTTTGCCATACTTAAAAAGCACAGCAAATTTTACAAGAAAAGACCCGAAATCCTCTATTACTGAGGACATCGAGCCACTATAAATAGCGTCTATAATCCTAGCAAAGCACTCTTTCCTTGTCTAGGCAAGGATTACCTAATACCTCTTTGTGTGCTGTCTAAAGATTTTGGAGCATTTTGGCCTTTTCTTTCCTAGATTAAAATCAGGGGCTTGAAACCCGAATGAATTAATTTTCAATTACGTCCGCAATTGCGAATTGCGAATTGCGAATTGTTTCGGTCACGACTGCTAGTAAAAACGCCCGTTCATCCTTCCCATTTGCCAGAACGATTTGGCCTACTCACCTTAATTGTGTTGGGAGAAGCGATCATCTCAGTAGCAACCGGAACAGCAAATTTGAATGGGAATGTCGTACCAATTCTGGCAGCCGTAGGCGGATTTGCGATCGCGGCGAGTTTATGGTGGCTATACTTTAGCTTTCTTGAATCCGCAATCCGTATTCGCGGTATTGCCTCAGTACATCTTTATCGAGAGTTTTTTGATCGCAGCTTTGGTTGTGAAAGTGAGTGTTGATATTTTCAGTGCCCCTCCATCACCAGAAGCCAGCCAGGATGAGGATAGTGCCGAACTGTAAAAGGGATTGGGGAACACGTGGCGCTCTCTGGGGATAAGAGGTAATCGAAACTAGAGTTCAGGAAATTTATCCGTTGACGCAGGCTGTTATTGAGCAGGGGGAGAGAAAAAAGGTCTATCTGAACCCTATTGTGTTAACGCACTCTACTAATATTATCGGAGAATTTATTTTTTGGAATTTCCTTAGTACTCGCGGGTTCAACAGGCAATGGTTGAGCCGCTTTCAACACCGCATCCAGCAATCCTGGAAACAGTACCTCTAAATCTTCACGCCGCAGTATGTTAATGTGCAGTGTCCCTTCTTTGCGTGTAAAGACTATCCCCGACTCCCGCAAAATCTTGAAGTGATTGGACATGGTAGACTTAGCGATCGCAAAATCAAATTTGGCACAGCATTGTTCCCCCTCAGTCGCCAACAGCCGCACAATCTCTAGCCGCACCGGATCGCCCAATGCATACAATACGCCCGGTAAAGAAATATTTTTTCTATCTGGATGATAAAGGAATCTCATAGTTGCATTATCTCATCAAGTGGCATATATTTTTATTATTCGATATTATCGAATAATAGAATTAAGTAGGAAGGCAATTTATGTCATCCATTACAAACGTCACAGAAGCCACATTCAAGCAAGAAGTCTTGGAAAGTGAAATTCCGGTATTAGTGGACTTTTGGGCACCGTGGTGCGGCCCTTGCCGGATGGTGGGCCCAGTCGTCGATGAAGTTGCTACTGAATACGAAGGACAGGTGAAATTTGTGAAGTTGAACACAGATCAAAATCCTACTGTCGCTAGCCACTATGGAATTCGCAGCATTCCGACATTGATGGTTTTTAAAGGAGGTCGCCAGGTCGATACTGTCGTCGGGGCAGTCCCAAAAACTACCTTGAATAAGACCTTAGCACAGCATCTTTAGTTTAAGTTAAGGGGATTAGGGCTGGGGGCTGGGGACTGGGGACTGGGGAGGGACTTCTTGAATATTCTTTGTCCCCCTTGTCCTTCTAAAGTTCTGAGCGCCGACTTCCGGCGCTTAGACCTTTCTCCTTGTCCTTCTCCCATTCTCCCTAGTCCCCAGTACCCAGTACCCAATCCCCAATCCCAGATCATTCTGTTTCTACCAACAGGGAAAGAGCGAAATGGACTTGAAATTGCATGGTAAATCCGCCCTAGTCAGTGGCTCAACCGCAGGTATTGGAATGGCCGTCGCTCTTGGGCTAGCTCAAGAGGGTGCATCAGTGATTGTCAACGGTCGGTCTGAAGAACGAGTAGCTCAAGCGATCGCCAAAATTAAGCATTTTACACCCGACGCGAAAGTTTCTGGTGTTGTTGCTGACGCAGGCACTGCATCAGGGGTAGAAAAACTCATTCAAGAGGTTCCTGATGTTGATATACTCATAAACAATCTGGGTATTTATGAGCCAAAAACCTTCTTTGATATTACTGATGAAGACTGGTTAAAGATATTTGAGGTGAACGTCCTCAGTGGAATCCGTTTGAGTCGGCAATATCTGCAAAAGCAGCTAGAGCAAAATTGGGGGCGGATAATTTTCATCTCTAGTGAATCTGCTATTCAGATCCCAGTGGAAATGATTCACTACGGCACAACTAAGACGGCACAACTTGCCATTGCTAGAGGTTTAGCAGAAATGACTATTGGGACTGGAGTCACAGTAAACTCAGTTCTACCAGGGCCAACTCGCTCAGAAGGAGTTGAAGATTTTATCAACAACCTCGCGCAGGAACGCGGTATTACTCGCGCTGACGTTGAAGCTGAATTTTTTCAAAATGTGCGTCCAAGTTCCTTAATCAAACGCTTTGCAACTAATGAAGAAGTAGCAGCGATCGTAGTTTACCTTTCTAGTCCCGTAGCATCAGCAACTAATGGTGCAGCTTTGCGGGTAGATGGTGGCGTTATTCGGTCGATTGTTTAGTTAATGCGTTTTGTAGGGGATTGGGGACTGGGGATTGGGGACTAGTACCGCTGCGCGGAAGTCAAAAGTCAAAAGTTAAAAGTCAAAAGAATTGTATTTTCGGCTTTTGCGCCATTTTGAATGGTCTGCTTATTTTCGGCGTGCTGTACTAGGGACTGAATTCTTCTTATCAGTACCCAGTACCCTATTGCCAATGCCCAATGCGCAATGCCCAATGACTAATGACTAATGACCAATGACCAATGACCAATGACTAAAATAATTTGGAGACACAACCAATGAGTACTAATATCAACTTATTCTCTCCTTACCAATTAGGAAATCTGGAACTACCTAACCGGATAGTGATGGCACCCTTAACCCGAAACAGGGCAGGTGAGGGAAACGTACCACACCAACTGAATGCTACTTACTACGTCCAACGTGCTTCCGCTGGACTGATTATTTCTGAAGCAACACAGGTAACTCCTGAAGGACAGGGCTATCCTGCAACACCAGGAATTCATTCATCAGAACAGGTGGAGGGATGGAAATTAGTAACCGATGCCGTACATCAGCATGGAGGCAGAATTTTTCTGCAACTATGGCATGTAGGCAGGATTTCTCACCCTGATTTACAACCGAATGGAGTTTTACCTGTGGCACCTTCTGCCATTGCTCCTAAAGGTGATGCTGCAACTTATGAGGGGCCAAAACCCTTTGTTACTCCCCGTGCTTTAGAAACTTCGGAAATACCGCAGATAGTTGAACAGTACCGTCAGGGAGCGACAAATGCCCTAGCGGCTGGGTTTGATGGCGTGGAAATTCACTCGGCTAATGGTTATTTAATAGATCAGTTTCTCCGGGATGGTACGAATCAACGCACAGATAAATATGGAGGTGACATTGAAAATCGTGCCCGATTCTTGTTGGAGGTGACAGAGGCAGTAACTAGTGTGTGGGATTCTAACCGAGTTGGGGTACGTTTCTCTCCTAGTGGGACTTTTAACGATATGCGTGACTCCAATCCCCTAGAGACATTCGGTTATGCCGCTCAAGCGTTAAACCAGTTTAATTTGGCATATCTGCATATTTATGAGGCAACAGAGGCAGATATTAGACATGGCGGGATAATAGTACCCACTAGTTATATACGCGATCGCTTTACAGGTACTCTCATCGTCAATGGCGGTTATACTCGTGAAAAAGGCGATGCAGTACTGGCAAACAAAGCAGCAGATTTAGTTGCCTTTGGCACATTATTTATATCAAATCCCGATTTACCCCGACGCTTGGCTTTGAATGCACCACTAAATCAACCAAATCAAGCAAGCTTTTATGGTGGCGATGAAAAGGGATATACAGACTATCCATTTTGGTCAGCTGCTAACGAGCCAGTAGCTAATGCGTAATTCGTAATTCGTAATTCGTAATTCGTAATTCGTAATTATGACCTTACGACTGTCTCTTAGGTGTGTTGTAGGCAAGTTGTTTGTTCTGAAACAAGGAATGAAGAAATAATTTTTGTTTTTGTTTCATGAATAAATAAATTCGCTTGTATGCTAATTACGAATTATTTGGTCATAATCCAACTATCAGGAGAATCTCATGAGTTCCATCATCCAAACCCAACCTTTAGATGTACCCAGTGCGATCGCTAAACGTCGTTCTATCAAAACTTTTAAAACAGACCCCATCCCCCCAGAACTGCTCAAGCAATTGGTAGAGTTAACCGTAGCAGCGCCCAGCAGTTTCAATATTCAGGACTGGCAAATTATTCTCGTGCAAGATGAGGCGCAAAAGGCAGCCTTATCAGCAGCAGCTTGGAATCAACAACAAATTGTCCAAGCACCAGTTACCTTTGTTTTTGCTGCCGATGCGAGTGCATCTGAAAAAAACTTGAACCCGATAATTGAACAGGCTCTTGCAACTGGGGCATGGAATGAAAGCACAGCTAATTATTTTAAAACTGCTATTCCGCAATTTCAAGAGACACTGGGAGACAAACAACGGGAGTATGCGATCAAAGATGCGATTATCGCTGCTACCCATTTAGTATTAGCAGCTGAAAGTCTGGGTTTATCTACCTGTTTTATGAATGGTTGGCTTGAAGACAAGGTAAAAGAAGTGATTGGTGCAGGAGATAATCTAGATTTAGCGATCGCTGTTTTAGTTCCTGTTGGCTATGCAGCCGAACCACGCTTAAATCCAGGTCGTTTGCCATTCTCCTCCAACGTCTCTGTAGACAGAATCGGTAATCCTTATGCAGGGTAGTTCTCTCTAAATTGGGAATGGGGAATAGGGAATAGGGAATAGGGAATGAGTCTTTGATACTCGCCGACGAGTGTTTAATACTCGTGAATGAGTCTTTTATACTCGCCGACGAGTCTTTGATACTCGCCAACGAGTCTTTGATACTCGTGAATGAGTCTTTGATACTCGTGAATGAGTTTTTGAACCTGCTCCCCCTGCTTCCCCTGCTCCCCCATCTCCCCCTGCCCCCCACTCCCCGCTCATCATGTCCTTACCCTCCTTCCTAGCGCGTCGTTCATTCCACTATGGCTGGATCGTCGCGGGTTTAACATTCCTAGCCTTGCTGGTGGCAGCCGGAATCCGCTCTGCTCCTGGAGTTTTTATAGTGCCTCTCGAACACGAGTTTGGCTGGAGTAGAGCAACTATATCTTTGGCAATCTCCATTAACTTAGTACTCTACGGATTAATTGGCCCTTTTGCTGCCACAGTTATGGAGCGAATCGGCATTCGCCGGATGATGGTGTTCTCACTTGCTGTCATTGCACTCGGTGTCGGTTTAACCACTTTCATGTCAGCTTCCTGGCAACTAATCTTGCTGTGGGGTGTAGTTGTCGGTTGTGGTAGCGGAGTTATCGCCCTGGTTTTGGGTGCTATTGTCGTCAATCGCTGGTTTTTGGAAAAGCGGGGTCTAGTTCTGGGCATCTTAACCGCCAGTACAGCCACTGGGCAACTAGTGTTTCTGCCGATGCTGGCCTCAATAGCCGATCGCTTTGGATGGCGCACTGCGGCTCTGGCTCTGACTGGTGCGGCACTTCTTATTATTCCAGCGATCGCAGTCTTTATGCGCGATCGTCCGGCTGATGTTGGTTTGCGAGCCTTTGGCGACAACAGCGAAACTGTGGAAGTGTTACAGCCCAAAGTAAATTCCATTACCTCCACTCTTAACGCCCTCTGGCTAGGAATGCGTAATCGAGACTTCTGGCTGTTATTTGGTAGCTTTTTTATCTGTGGCGCAAGCACAAATGGGTTAATTGGAACTCATTTAATTCCTGCTTGTATTGACCACAATATACCTGAAGTCAAAGCTGCTGGGCTTTTGGCCATCATGGGACTATTCGATTTTTTTGGAACTACTATGTCTGGTTGGCTATCTGACCGTTGGAATAATCGCTACTTATTGTTTTGGTACTACGGATTGCGGGGTCTATCTTTGATTTTCTTGCCATTCAGTTTTAACTTTTCCTTCTATGGACTTTCCATTTTCGCAGTCTTCTATGGACTTGATTGGATTGCGACCGTACCACCAACAGTCCGTCTTGTTGCCAACGTCTTCGGTAAAGAAAATGTCGGCGTGATGTTCGGTTGGATTGTCGCAGGACACCAGGTTGGTGCAGCGACAGCAGCATTTGGAGCCGGAGTGTTGAGAACTTGGACTGGTAGTTATTTACAAGCGTTTATTTTATCAGGCGTTCTCTGTCTGATTGCCGCAGTTTGTGTATTGCAAATTGGTCAAACTCCCAGTAAGGGACTTCCAGAGAATAAAATATACAATTATTTAAAATAATAATCATTCTTAGGTACTGTATATTTTAATTTCTGCAAGTCCCAAAACTAGTCTCAACTCAAGATTTTACAGTCCCATAAGCTGCTCCCAGTGCTGAAAATACCATTGCTGAGGCTGAACCCATTACGCCAAAAAAGGGACCGTATATTGGTGTTAAAGAATCGTCCGTTACACTTGCCTGTACTGTTACTCCGCCTTTCACTTGCGTTAATTCCTCATCTGAAAGTTCTTCAAATTCTAGAGCTTCTATATTTTCGATGTTGAGGGTTTTTGATTTGAGTTTATTGATATTCAGCATAATTAAGCTGCGTTTAATGCATTATTAACTGTATATTAAATGTAGCAACTGATAGTAAAAAATCAAAGTAAAAACAAAAATATCGTACTTTCACTAACGGGGATTATTAGCATCAATAGACTTCTTGCAAAAATAAATTATGGTCGGTGACGACGATTATTCTTGAGTAGTTGGGTAGAGCTGCATTCAGGACATTTCATTTGTCCATTATTGCACTCATTTCATTACTTTTTCAGCAATACCGTAAAGATAAAACTTTCCATGCCTATCGAAACTATTGGTATTTTAAGTCCGGGTGATATGGGACAAGCGATCGCAGCTGTTCTCAATCAACATGGATTAAAAACTATTGCCGCCCTAAACGATCGCAGCGAACGAACTCGGCAATTAGCAGCCGCAGCCAACATCCAAGATGTGGGTTCCCTCACACAATTAGTAATTGAATCTGATGTAGTGCTGTCAGTTCTAGTCCCCGCAGCGGCTACCCAAGCAGCGAAGCAAGTAGCTGAGGCAATGGGCAATGTGGATAAATCCATTCTCTACGTTGACTGTAATGCGATCGCACCCCAAAAAGTTATAAATATCGGTCAACTCATTGAATCAGTTGGGGGAACATTCGTAGATGCATCAATTATTGGCCCACCGCCGCGAGTTCCCAATCGCACCCGCATTTACACTTCAGGAAAACAAGCCAGTCAACTCCTACAACTGCGAGATTATGGCTTAGATGTGCGGGTGATTGGTGATGAAATTGGTCAGGCTTCCGGGTTGAAAATGTCCTACGCCGCTCTGACAAAAGGACTTACAGCAATTGGCACAGAATTACTAATTGCAGCCCATCGTTTAGGTTTGGATAAAGAACTATGGGATGAAATATCTAGTAGTCAAAAAGAACTTGCTAGCATCTTAACCCGTTCCATTCCATCAATGACACCGAAAGCCCATCGTTGGATAGGAGAAATGGAAGAAATTGCCCAAACCTTTAAAGAGTTGGGTCTAACTGAGCGCATTTTTGACGGAGCAGCTGACGTTTATCGTTTGGTGAAAGACACCTCCTTGGGTAAGGAAACACCAGAAGAGTCTAATCGCGATCGCCCCTTGGATGAAATCATTACAATCCTCTCCAATGAAGCAAGCTCTGATATCATGTCTGGTTAAAGACTTATCATAGCAAGGGACTGGGGACTGCTGATAATGTCGTGCGTAACGGAGCAGTGATTGATCCTGCCAGCAACGATGCTAGCGTTCAGGGGGTGCGTCACTTCAACGAACTGCTTGCCTCTGAGCCGCGTGTCAGCGCCACAGCAATCCAGACCGTGGGTAGTAAAGGATACGACGGCTTTGCGATCGCGATCGTCACCGCCGACGAATAATCCGAACATGATATGAGCCTTCAACTAGCGCTTTTAGGCGCAAGCTAACGAATAAACTCATTTCCTGTTCCCTGGTTTCTTGAAAGACCCTTACTGTTGTGTTAGCTTCCCGCAGAGTACGGAAGTTCAGTAACTCAAAATCATCCTGCCCCCTGCCCCCACATCCTAAATAGCTTTTATTAAGCTTTTAAATTAATTCCCTTGAGTATATAAGTCATCATTTCACCTTTACCTTTAATCTGAATTAAACCTCGTTTATCCAATAAATACTTATCCTTTAAAAGCTGATAACTTGCTTCACAAACCTGGATACTACCTGCAATACCATGTGATTCCATTCTACTAGCTATATTGACTGTATCTCCCCAAAGGTCGTAGGCAAACTTTTTCAGCCCAATCACTCCTGCTACTACTGGCCCTGTACTAATGCCAATACGGATGCTAAAGGATTGGTTATTTTCTTCGTTAAAAGTAGCTACAGCATTTTGCATATCCAAAGCCATGTTAGCTATTGCTGGAGCATGGTTATTAGACTGATTTGGCAACCCAGCAACAGCCATATACGCATCGCCAATGGTCTTGATTTTCTCTACTCCATGACGTTCTGCTAATTGGTCAAATAGACAGAATATTGTATTTAATAACTCGACTAATTCTGCGGGGGAAGTGTGAGATGAAAGCTCTGTAAAGCCAACAATATCAGCAAATAGCACCGTCACTTCCAGAAAGTTATCGGCAATAGTTGTCGGCTGTTGTTTTAATTGTTCTGCAATCATCTCTGGCAGAATATTTAGTAGTAGCCTTTCTGATTTGTGCTGCGCTAACTCCATTGCTTTGCGGGCGTAAAACTCTTTTTTTCGTAACCGTTCGTATAAATAGACAGAGAAAACACAAATTATGCAAGTCCAAAAAAAATATAATCCTTGCTCAACATAAAAAGCTGATGGATTTTTCAAGATGGGGCTATATAAAATATATAAAATTAAATAACAAAGTATTGTTCCAAGTTGAGATATTAAATGTATCCACCATTGAACTGGAATGATTGTAGCCTGAGTGAGAAACATCAAAGTCCAAATATTGCTTCTCGGTTCTAAATTATTGAACAGCAAAGCTATATCAATTTGGACAGCACAAGTTACAGACCAGGATAAACTCAAAAAAATTAAATCAGGATAGCGGCGGCCGATAGGAGTTTTGCATAAACCCCAACAGATAAGAGTGAATAATTCCACTACAATACCAATTTTAAAAGCGTATATCTTACCTTCTAATTGTGAATTTACCCAAAGAAAAAAAGCAATTAAAGTCAAGCCAGCTATCAATATAATCTGCGCCTGCAATTGCAGCCGTTTCAGCAAAAAGCTCTGTCGCTGTTCTTTGTAGGATTCGGCAAAGTTATTGTTGGTTTGCCGATAAGACATTCCGTGACTAATGAGTGCATCTAGTTGGGTTTTATCTGAGTTACTTGGATTAATCATGCACTTTTTGCGTTATTAGTAATCAATAGAGTGGGGAGTGGGGAGTGGGGAATGGGGACTGGGGACTAGATACTAGATACTAGATACTAGATACCAAGTACTGAGGACTAGGGAAAACTTTCCAATCCCCAATCCCTAATCCCCAGTCCCTAATCCCCAGTCCCTAATCCCCAAAATGGCTCGTACCCCTACACTAAATTTTGATCGTGGCACATTAATTTTGCATCCACCACCACGCGGTAAAGGTTGGATGGACTATGCTACGTGGGATGATAGAGTTGAAAAATTCCGCATTCCAGCAATTAGATACCGATCGCTAGTGGAAGCACTACAAGCGGAAGATGTGAATTTTATCGATGAGGCAAAGGAATTTTATCCTATAGATTTGGTTCCTACCCTGGAAATGGAACCCTATCCCCACCAGACTGAGGCACTAGCGGCTTGGAAACTGGCAGGTAGACAAGGAGTCGTTGTGCTTCCCACGGCGGCGGGAAAGACTTATTTAGCGCAAATGGCGATGCAATCAACGCCACGCACGACGCTGATTGTAGTGCCAACTTTGGATTTGATGCATCAGTGGTATGCACATTTAGTAGCGGCTTTCCCCGATGCTGAGGTGGGATTGCTGGGGGGTGGTTCGCGGGATAGAACGGCAATTTTAGTTGCAACTTATGATAGTGCCGCAATTCACGCTGAGACGTTGGGAAATCAATATGCGTTAATTGTTTTTGATGAATGTCATCATTTACCGACAGATTTTAATCGGGTAATTGCTGAATATGCGATCGCACCTTATCGGCTGGGACTCTCCGCGACGCCGGAACGTACCGATGGTAAACACGCTGACTTAAATATCCTGATTGGTCAAGAAGTATATCGCAAACGCGCTGAAGATTTGGCGGGGAAGGCGTTAGCAGAGCATGAAATTGTTCAAATTAAAGTCAAGTTATCGCAACTTGAGCGGGAAAGATACAACCAGTTAATTCAAACTCGCAACGACTTTTTGAAGCAATCAAAGATTTCTTTGGGGAGTTTACAAGGTTGGCAAATGTTCGTGCAAATGAGTGCGCGATCGCAATCTGGACGTAGGGCCATGTTAGCGCATCGGGAAGCAAAAGATATCGCTTTGGGTACTGATGGTAAATTGCGAATTCTGATTAATTTATTGGCAGAACATTATCCGGCAAGAATTTTGATTTTTACTGCGGATAATGCGACGGTTTATCGCATTTCTCAAGAGTTACTAATTCCAGCAATTACTCATCAAACTCCTGTAAAAGAACGGCATGAGATATTAACCAAGTTTCGGGAGGGTAAATATAATACTTTGGTTGCTTCTCATGTGTTAAATGAAGGGGTTGATGTGCCTGCGGCTTCTGTGGCAATTATTTTATCGGGAACGGGTTCGGCTAGGGAGTATACTCAGCGCTTGGGGAGGGTTTTACGGAAGGGGAATATTGAGAATAAGCAGGCGATTTTATATGAGGTGGTGGCGGAGGATACGAGTGAGGAGGGGACTTCGGCTAGGCGAAGAGGGGAGAGGAAGATAGAGAAGGCAGGGGGAGCAGGGGGAGCAGGGGGAGCAGGGGGAGCAGGGGGGGAAAAAGAGAGGAAAGGGAAGTTACAGGTTGTGTATGGGAGTGGAAAGGAACGGAGTTTGAAGGCTGCGGAACAGTTAGAAATTAATTATTCAATCCAAAATCCAAAATCTAAAATCCAAAATTCAGATGTTACCGACAGACTTACTGATGCATCGCCAAAACGGGGAGGAGATTATTCCGAAGAGACTGAAGATTGATCAAAAAACTTCGGAGTTGGCGATTGAGTTAATTAGTTATTTTCAATCAGCAGTAGGGAAGACTCAAGGTGTGCTTGAGCGACAACTGACTGATTTTGAAGGAGATTCTACAGATTATCGGGTGAAGCGAGGGTTAGCTTATATTCTCAAAAGCAGTTTTTGCACTTTTGAGGTGGTTAGTCCTTTGGAACCACAAATGTTAAGAGAACGGGTGTTTTCGTTGGCTGCAAAGTCGGTTTCTAGTCGAGAATCTACACAAGTTACTTTGAGTCAAATTGCTGATGAATTAACTCAAGAACTTGAGCGAGAAGTTTTATTAGAACAGGTTCGTAATGGATTATATGCTGATTTATCTGAAAATAAAATTTTGACTGTTTTTGATGCACCAATAGCGCCAGATTTGTTAAATAGATATAACTTATCTCAGGTGCAGGGTGTATTTTATAAAGCTAGTCAACTTGTATTAAATGCTCATCGCAATGTTCCGGGAGAATATAAGCTGTTGTTTCGCTATCTGAAGTTGTTTCAATTGATGGCCTATATTGAGGGTGATGCTGACCACGGGTTTACAATTACCATAGATGGGCCGACGAGTTTGTTTAATCCTAGTACGCGATATGGGTTAGCGATCGCTAAACTTATTCCGGCTTTACTTCACGTTACTAAATGGAGTCTTTCTTCGATTCTTCAAACCCGTGATGCTTATACAAATACTTGGAAAACTGGACGTTTTACTCTCAATTCTGAATGTGGTTTGGTATCCCATTATCCACCAGGTAAGCCCTACGATAGTATGTTAGAAGCATCCTTTGCTGATAAGTGGGATGCGTTGAAAAGTGGTTGGGCACTAGAGCGAGAAGTTGATTTGATCCCAATCCCTGGTAGTGTAATGATTCCTGATTTTCGCTTGGTGCATCCTGATGGACGCACCTTCTTATTAGAAATTGTTGGTTATTGGCGGCCAGAATATTTACAAAAGAAGTTTTCTCAGGTGCGGCGAGCTGGACGTGATGACTTGATTTTGGCAATTTCCGAGCGACTTAATTTAGAAAAGGCGGGAGTAAAATTAAATGATGTCCCGGCTAGAATTGTTTGGTTTAAAGATAAGTTATTGCCAAAATCTGTGTTAGCGGTGATGGATTGAACAAGCAAAAATAACATAAAAAGTATAGAAACCAGTAGTCACTCAATTTTAGATTTACGATAGCGAAGCGTTAGGGAGTCCGCGTACTCTGTAAGAGTTGCAAGCTACGCGCAGCGTCTCGTAGAGAGCGTATGCGTGGATTAACCTCTCCTTATAAAGAAGAGGCTTAAATATCGATTTTTTTTCTCCGTAAACGGAGAGGCTTGAAACCTTTTTTGGATTCTAGATTTTATATTTTAATCTAAAATCCAAAATTGTCTCGGTCAAGGAAAACAAACAAGTGATCTTTGATATAGGACTATGATTTGATGGCGTGAAAAAACTCCTTACAACTCAAAAAGCCCTATTCCCTACTCCCTACTCCCTACTCCCCATTACCCCTTATCCCCAGAGGGGGCCCCACCATCCCCAGCTACGTAGATAATTTCAGAAATAAAATATAATAGCCTGGATATTGTTAAAAAAATTCGCTGCTAATAACTCTTACCTTCGCGGTTCGATACTCTAAGCATGTCCACCCAACCCACAATTCAAAGCATATACACCGATGGTGCTTGCACCGGTAATCCTGGCCCTGGCGGTTGGGGTGTTGTCGTCTACTTCAGTGACGGCTCAATCCACGAAATGGGCGATGCATCCCCTCATACCACTAATAATAAAATGGAGATGCAAGCTGCGATCGCCGCCCTTCAATTTCTGCAAACATCTCAACAAGCCCAGCCTATCAGCCTTCATACCGATAGCGAATACCTGATTAACTGCGTTACCAAATGGGTGAAAGGCTGGAAAAATAAAGGCTGGAAAAAGTCAGATGGTAAACCTGTCCAAAACCAAGACCTTTTAGAAATCTTAGATGAACTCAATACTCAACAAGTAAAATGGCAATACGTCCGAGGACATTCTGGTAACATAGGTAACGAACGTTGTGATGCGATCGCTCGCACTTATGCTAGTGGCAAAACCCCTTTGCTACAACAATTATCTTCTACAGATTTTTATAAATCTTTACCTTCCCAAAATGAACTAAATGTAGCAAAAGTAGCTGATTATGAAAAAAACTCTAGAATAACTAACCAAAGTCCGCAAGAAATCAGTACTTCTGCACCAGAAATAACCGTTATGGAACCATCAATTGGGCCAACTGCGGCCGTGACCGATGAAAAACCGCCAGAAATGAGGGTTTCGCAACTCCGCAGCTTGGTCGAAACTCTGCGTATAGCTGACGAAATTTCTGAAAAAGGCTACTTAATCACCAGTTCTGAGTTAGCAGACTTGATGGATGTCCACGCCAGCGCTGTCACCAGTCGTGGAGATCAATGGCGCTGGCGAAACTGGATAGTGTCACGGGTACGCCGTGAAGGAAATCAAATTCTTTGGGAATTGGAACGCGGGGATCAAGTAGGAGGGGAAGAGGAGTAAGGGAGCAAAGGCTAGTAAGTCAAAAGCTAAAAGTAAAAAGTAAAAAGAAAAGAATTAAGACTTCATCAGCTCTATGCTTGCCCTTTAACTTTTGACTTTTAACTTCATCTTGGGGGCAGGGGAAAAATTCCTCTCCTCTGCACCCTTCCCCCTGCCCCTGCTATGATTCCGAAAGGTCTTGAACTGAGCTAAGGCTTATGCAAAACTTGAGATCCTTCGCTTCCAGCCTACTTTTAAGGAATTGATCAATGGTGCGTCTAGCCCTGCTGAGTGTATCTAACAAAACTGGTTTAATTGACCTAGCCCGTAGCTTGGTTGAAGAATTTGACTTTGATTTAATCAGCAGTGGAGGAACAGCACAAGCCCTCAAAGATGCGGGACTCCCTGTTACCAAAGTTGCAGATTACACAGGTTCACCAGAAATTTTAGGTGGTCGAGTCAAAACTTTACATCCCCGAATTCACGGCGGAATTTTGGCACGGCGAGATGTTCCCGAAGATATTACAGATTTAGAAAATAACCAAATTCGCCCGATTGATTTAGTGGTGGTGAATCTATATCCTTTTGAGGAAACGATCGCTAAACCAGGGGTAACATTATCCCAAGCTGTTGAGCAAATTGATATCGGCGGGCCAGCAATGCTACGGGCATCGTCGAAAAACTTCGCCCATCTGGCTGTATTATGCGATCCGGCACAGTATGACGAGTATTTGCAGGAATTGCGCCAAAATAACGGCGTAGCATCCCTAGAGTTTCGCCAAAAGGCGGCATTAAAAGGGTTTTCGCACACTGCTAGTTACGATCGCGTGATCGCATCTTACCTCGCCCAAGCACAGCAGTACACTCTTAGCGGCACACAATTGCAATCTCTGCGTTACGGCGAAAACCCTCATCAACCCGCCACTTGGTATCAAACTGGTACTACCCCAACGGGATGGACAGCCGCTACAAAACTCCAAGGTAAAGAACTTAGTTACAATAACTTAGTTGATTTAGAAGCCGCACGCCGAATCATTGCTGAGTTCACTGATACTCCAGCCGCAACGATTATCAAACATACAAATCCCTGTGGTACCGCATTGGGAAGCACTATTTCCCAAGCTTACCAAAAAGCTTTCAACGCTGACTCTGTTTCTGCCTTTGGTGGGATTGTCGCACTCAACCGTCCGATTGATGCGGCTACGGCTAGCGAGTTAACTAAAACATTTTTAGAGTGTGTGGTTGCACCAAGTTGTGATGCAGAAGCTGAAGAAATTCTTGCCAAAAAATCTAACGTGCGGGTCTTGACTCTAGCAGATTTGAGCAGTGGCCCTAATGATACAGTGAAAGCGATCGCAGGTGGTTTTCTCGTCCAAGCTAGCGATGACGTGATTGCTGATACCAGTCAATGGCAAATAGTCACTGAACGTCAACCTACCACAGATGAGTTAGCCGAATTGCTGTTTGCGTGGAAAGTTTGCAAACACGTTAAATCTAATGCCATTGTGATTACCAGCGATCGCACTACACTAGGAGTAGGTGCTGGTCAAATGAATCGCGTTGGCTCAGTTAAAATAGCTCTAGAACAAGCTCAAGAAAAAGCCAAAGGTGCAACTCTTGCCAGCGATGGATTCTTCCCCTTTGATGATTCAGTCAGAACAGCCGCAGCCGCAGGAATTACAGCCATTGTCCAACCAGGGGGAAGTTTGCGCGATAAAGATTCAATCAAAGCTGCTAACGAACTGGGTTTGCTGATGGTCTTAACTGGTATACGTCACTTTTTACACTAAATTATTTACTAAAAGGTGTGCACTTTTAAAACTGTCACTCAATATACTTGCCCTTTGATAGAAGCAGTGATATTCTTTAGTTGTGTGTGAGGAGCAAGTTAAAAATAAAAAGCGCCTGGGGTGGAAACACGGCAACACTCCCAAGCGCTTTTTAATTTGTCAGAAATTAGATCGCTTGTACAGTTTTGAAAGTCTCACTCAATATACTTGACCTTTGATAGAGGTAGTGATATTGTTGATTCGTGTGTGAGGAGCAAGTTAAAAATAAAAAGCGCCTGGGGTGGAAACACGGTAACACTCCCAAGCGCTTTTTAATTTGTCAGAAATTAGATCGCTTGTACAGTTTTGAAAGTCTCACTCAATATACTTGACCTTTGATAGAGGTAGTGATACTGTTGATTCGTGTGTGAGGAGCAAGTTAAAAATAAAGAGCGTTTGGGGTGGAAACACGGCAACACTCCCAAGCGTTTTTTAATTTTTCAGAAATTGGATTGCTTATGCAGTTTTGAAAGTCTCACTCAATATACTTGCTCTTTGATAGAGGTAGTGATATTGTTAACTCGTGTGTGAGGAGCAAGTTAAGAATAAAAAATGCTTGGGGTGGAAACACGGTAACACTCCCAGGCATTTTTTAATTTGTGTATAGAAATTATATAAATTAACACTTTCAAAATAACTTCATATTTTTACTTCCAGTTAAAAATACGAATATTGTTAAAGTTAATCACGTTCTAATAAATGTGTTATGCTATCTCCCCAAGATTTAGTGGTTTCAAATATCTGGCGGAATTGTTCTTTAAGTGCGTGCATTTTAGCAAGAGTCGGCGACACCTCTAACACGGAGTTTAATTTTGATTTTTGCTTTTCATTTAAAGAATCTTCATTTTTAATTAAACTATATTTGCTTTTACTTAATGCCTCTAGTCTGCGAGATTTTTCGGATTTATCTTCTAACGATATTGCTGCTTTCTTCTCAGTTTTACGTATCCTATCTAATTCATCGTTTACTTGTTTCATCACATGAAACCTGTCAGCAGTTATGTTAGCATTTGGCATTAAATCTTCTACTAAACTTTTATAAGGCGACCAGAGATCAATACTCACTTCTTCTATTTGATTAAGTACTTCAAATCCCCAGCCAACAATTATTTCACGGATATCTTCTATTCGTCGTGATTGCACTATTTCAATTGGCTTATGAGTATCTAAATCCACTAATACTGCTAAGTAGTTTCCTTGCCCTTTAACTAAAGCTATTTCATCTATACCTAACTTTTTTACCTGACTTAAGTTAATATTTAATATTTGTGATACTTGCTTTTTTAACATTGATTCTACTTCTTCATCACTCAATCCATTCCTTTCGGCAACACTATGAATGTTACTATTTAATACTTGTTGTACTATGTCGGTTGCTAATCTTTTAGTATATCCTTTACTTTTATCTACAAAATCTAGTTTCTCACTAAAGACTTTCTTACATTTATGACATTTGAACTGGCGACGATTTATTTTTAAGAGTACTGGCTTTTTACTCCAAGGTAAATCATGAATCATCCGCCAATGATTTTGATGTATACTCTGAGTAATTTGCCTACAAGATGGGCAAATCGAATAGTTAACGCTTTTTTCTATCGTTATAATTATTTCTTCTCCTTCAATTTCTTGAAAATCTAATACTTTCATATCCGGCAGATTCAGGATTTGCTCTACAGTAAATTTCATAGCGATCGCCTTAAATTTTACTGTCTTATAGTATAAATCATGCTGCTTGGATTATTTCAGTATACGTGAAACTGCTGTAATACTTACACAGTCTATATTTTAAGGATGAGCATCATTAAAATGTAGTTACTAAAATTTACTATACTTTAGTAATCACCATAAAAGTACCGGAAGAACCTATTATTTTTAGTAATAACAGGTAGGAAAAAAGGTGTAGTTTTCAAAAATAGACATAAAAAAGCACAAAATAACTGTGATAGATGAGTAGACAGGTTCATCACTAAGAGATAAGGATTTTCTTTAATTTGTTCTACTGTCTCTCTGTCACTTATCCCTAGCTTTTCCTTGATTATTAATGCGCCTAATGCCATCCGAAACGATTTTGCGGGCGCTCCCATCTCACCAGAGAAAAAGGAAGAATATTCCTCTTCAAATTCTGCCCAAGGTATTAAACTCGCCATGATTACCCAACGATTATCTGATGATAACTTTCCCTCAAATGGCAGTTCAAAGTTTGATGCTGGAATTGGAGTTGATTCTTTTTTACGGTACATAGTGACTTATGATACACTATTTCGAATCTAACCACTGTGATGCAAGGATTTTAAGCTATTTTACCTTCTTTACTTGCACCTGAATATACTTCTAGGGTTTGATAATCCAGAGAATGTCACTTTTTTTCTTTTTCAGCAAGCCTTACTTAGTCGTAAATATTCAACTGTATATCGAAGTTAATCATAATAATTCCTATTTAGCTCTAATGAATTCTAGTCAATTCTCTCAATCATTAGTTCTTATGTACTAAATATATCCGTTTCTTTAGGGTGTGACAGTTGTGGGTGCGGAATGTGGGTTTAATACTTTCTTCATAAATTGCTTTGATAAATTCTTGCCAGTCTTCGCTGACTCGATGTTTTCCCTTTACCCGCCTAAAGTCCGCGTATAAATTACCTGACCTTGGGAATCATAAAGAAAAAGGGACAGATTGGCATTATCACCAATTACGGCTAGGGCTTCCCGCAAGATTTGCAAGTGATTAGTAACGTCAACAGTAGTATCCGAATTCTTAGAATAAGGATTAGCCAAGTTATTTTGCCTTATTTGGTCATACTCTGGAGTTAGTCGGACAATAATTCCTGCATTGTCCATGCTAAAGGTGCAGATCTGAATTCCATTAATACAGGTCTTATTCAAGTCAGTGCGGGTTTGTTGCAAATTACTAACAACTTGTAGTTTTTCTTGTGCTTGTTTGAGCGCAGCTGAATAGGGTTCGATGAGAGACTTAGCTTGAGTGTAGTACAAGCTATCTTGGGGAACTTTTTTAGCAGTTTGCAAAGCCTGATCCCAATATATCGCTGCTGCTTGCCATTGGTTTTGTTGTTGATAAACTTTGGCTTGCTTGGCAGTGCTAAGGGCCTGTTGGTAGGTTTTAACAGCTAATTGTTCTTTAGTAGCGCGATCGCGTACTAATACTAACTTAGGTTTATAATCTACCAACAGCTTTTGAGCTTCTTGGTATGCAACGCTATTTCGGGGAATGGTATTCAAGGCATTAATTACCACCAACCAAGTAGACTGCGCCTTTTGCCAGTCATTCAAGGATTTAGCAGTAGCTTCTTGCTTCTCAGCTGTAACGGCTACACCTTTTGCCACTGTTAGTTTTTTCAGCCATTTTTCCTCAATAAATATCTGTTGATTTACAGCGTGCAAACGGACACGATAATTCAGTAATTTACCCTGCACCAACCCATAGAGTTCACTACTGGAACTTATAGTTTCTATTGGCGCTATAGCCTGTCGCCATAAGTGTTGCCTAGTTTGTAATTCTTCTAAGCTAGATGCAGGAGTTTGAACTTTTTGTGTCGCCAAAGATGCCGTTTGCAAAGCTTTGACCACCTGATTGATTTTTTCTGCTCGCCCAGACAAACTTGCTTTTAGTTCCTGTGACAGCTGGTAACGAGGCGACCAACTAGGAATTATATTTAGGTCTGTGCTGGCTGCTGCAAATTGCTGTTGTACAGCTACTAATTCTTTTTCAGACTTAGCGCGGCGCATCAGTTGCGGAGATTTTGTTTTTAATTGCTTGGCGTTTTGTATTTCTTTACACTCAGACATCACGCAAGGGCGAGTCAATAAGTAAGCACCACCGCCTAAAACTATAATTCCCACCAACGCTGCACCCAGTAGGATAGGTTTGACCTGGAATCCTAGCTTTGAAGCCGACAAATTCGGCACATCTGCAAACGGGTTAAACAGTTCTTCTTCGGTCTCATTGATTGATGGAGAATATGTCAGAAATGATGAGGGGGATGAGGGAGATGAGTAAGATATTGCTTCCTCATCTCCCCCTGCTTCCTCATCTCCCCCTGCTCCCTCATCCTCCCCTGCTCCCCCTGCTACCCATCCCTCCGTCGGCTTCAACACCAAGAAACATTTAGTATAAGGGAGTTGTTCGCCAAAAACTCTCAGGAAACATTGCACCCGCTGCTCTTTGTGGGGTGCTAGAGATTGAAGTACTTCCTCAATGATTGCAAAAATTAGTTGAGCGTCAACTATTATATCTGACGCGTGTTGCGTTAAAATCATTAGCTCGCCTTTATTGACGACGCACTTAACCTCGAAGACTTCAGCGGTTGAGACTTCTACAAGTAATTGTTCTTGCAAAGTTTTGGCTAAAAGCTGTAAATCTTCCTGCTGGACTGCTACTTTCATAGAGCTTTCCCGCTGAACTTCATATATTGTTTTGATTATCTTTAAGGGGATGAAATGAACTTTTTAGGTTTTTTGAATGCAAATGCACAGTTTAACCAACCACAGCCTGAGAATCTGAACGACCAACTTTCTAACACAAATTCTGAATTTTCACCAAAAATTAAAAAAGTAGTTATTGTTCGTGGCGATACATTTTTACAGCGCTAGATGCAAAATTAAATAATCTGTCTTCAGATATAAATTACAAATAAAAAATGGGAATAATAAAGAATTTGGGTATTTTCACTACATTACTTTGTGACAATTAAATTCACAAAAGCTACTGCTCTGGAAAATGCTAGTTGCAAGCAATTGTTGCCAAATTATCTAAAGGTTAAGAAAACGATGCTATGTCAGAGGGTTTTGACAAAAATACTAGTTATCTTCTATGCTGGGAAACTTGCTGAGGAGATTAATTATGTGTTGTGGCTCTGCCACAAATAAGTTGATTATCGAAATTAATATGCTTCATTTGCTGAATTCGATAAAATTGATCCGTGAAAAATAAGTTTTTATAGCTGCAAAAAGGTTAATTCTGCAATAAAGGTGCTGCAAAATATTAAGACAGGACTAACCAAAAGCTTGGAAAGTGTCAATACAAGGTGTATCAATGGATTTATTAGAGTACCAAGTTAAAGAATGGTTTGCGAAGATAGGCATTCCGGTATTGCCTTCCCAACGAATTGACCATCCTACAGATTTGAAACGGTTAAAAATTCGCTTTCCAATTGTACTGAAATCTCAAGTCCACGGAGCGGAACGGGCAAAAGCTGGTGGAGTCAGGTTTGCCCAAACGACTATCGATGCGATAGCAGCTGCTCAAAATATTTTTAGTTTACCAATATGGGGCGAATTGCCGGAAGTTGTACTGGCAGAATCTCAATACGACGCCAACCAAGAATTTTATCTAGCAGTAGTTTTAGATACTGCTGCCTGCCGACCGGTACTTTTAGGTTGCAAAGAAGCAGACATCGATTGGGAATCGGCTGGAGAAAGAATGCACTATGTTGTTGTGGAACAAGAATTCTCACCATTTTATGCTCGACGATTGGCTTTGAAAATGGGTTTGCAAGGGACGCTGATGCAGTCGGTAAGCAGCGTGGTGGAGAAGATGTACCACTTATTTGTCCAAAAAGACCTGGATTTAGTCGAAATTAATCCCTTGGCAGTCAGTACTACTAGTCAAGTTATGGCTCTTAATGGTAAAGTCAGGGTCAACGAACGGGCGATCAAGCGTCATCCCGATCTCGTCGAGATGGCAGCAAAAATTATCAGTCGTCATACCAGTACTGAAGTCAACGGTATTTTGGGCGATTGGGATGGTGTGCAAATGCATGGAAAAATCGGTATTTTAGGTAATGGTACTGGTTCAGTGATGGCAACTTTAGATTTAGTTGCGAATGCTGGTGGCAATCCAGGTGTTTGTTTGAATCTACGTCATGTTTTCCTTACAGATACTACACCAACTACCTTCCGCGATCGCCTAGAAACAGGTTTGAAAATGCTGGAGGCTGATAAAAGCATTCAAGTAATACTAATTAACTTTCTGGGTAGCATTCCGCAAACTGAGGAGGTGGCTGAAGTTATAGCTAGAGTTGTGCAGCAAGACGATAGCGAACTTCAATCACAGGTTGTACGTTCTAATGGTAGTAAAGCTCGGCGACAACTTAATTTTCCATCCTTAGTTGTCCGTCTTGCTGGTTCTGAATTTAACACTGCGAGAAAATATTTGACAACACTAAAAACCCACACCGATGCGCTTGTCGTGGTAGAAAATTTAGATGAGGCAGTAGCAGCAGCAGTTCTCCTTGCTAAACCAACGGCTAAGAAAAGATAGTGAATGCCATTTTGTTCCAATTCAAAAATCAAAAGTTATTAATTTTTACCGTCGGGTATAAATTTTTGAATTTGATGTTCAAATCAAGTACAGCTTTGCTTTTTGGGACTAAATTATATAGTGCATTAAAACTGAATATTCTTAGCTAGAAGCGCGTTTTCTGACTTTTGGAACACTCAGCTTCAGACTAATTTTTAGAATTTCATTGACCTCTCTCCTGGCTAAAGCCTCGGCTTTCAACCTACTTTTTTGTAAAAATTGAATCAATACGACACTGTGAATATGTCGTTTCTATACCCAGTGGTTTAAGGCGCTGGGTTGTCAAACTTACGGTAATTTTTTATGAACCTAACGCCAGAAAGTAAAGTCTTAATTCAAGGCTTTTGTGAATTTATATCAGGTACTCATGTTGCTCAAATGAAAGCTTATGGCACGAATTTAGTAGCTGGTGTCAATCCTGGATGCGGCGGACAGGAACTGCATGGACTGCCAGTATTGGATTTAGTAGAGGAGGTAACAGAACAATTTGGGCCAATTGACACAACAATTATTTGTGTAGATCCTTATGACGTTTTAGATGCAGCATTAGAAGCGATCGCATCTAATATTCGCCAGATTATTATTATTACTGCTGGTGTGCCGCCTTTGGATATGGTGCAATTACTCCGCAAAGCCGAAGCCTGTGAAACTTTGGTAATCGGGCCAAATAGTCCGGGGATCATTGTACCGGGCAAAATACTCTTAGGGACTCAACCCAGCGAATTTTATACCCCTGGAACAGTAGGGATCGTTAGTCGTAGCAGCACCCTCACCTACGAAATCGCCTATGAATTAACAAAAGCAGGTTTAGGGCAGTCAATTAGTGTCAGTATTGGTAGTGATGCGATCGTCGGTTCCTCATTTTTGCAATGGCTGCAAATTCTCGATGAGGATGAAACCACACAAGCGATCGTTTTAGTCGGTCAACCTGGTGGTGGTAGTGAAGAAGCAGCAGCGCGGTACATTGCTGAGGCAATTGATAAACCAGTAATTGCCTACATTGCAGGTAGACAAGCGCCACCAGGAAAAACTTGGCAGCAAACCGGGACTTTAGCAACAGTTATCGGACGCGATCCTAACTTTGGTACAGCCCAAAGTAAATTAGCTGCTTTAAAAGAAGCGGAAGTGACAGTAGCTGAACGCCCTTCTCAAATTCCAGAATTATTGAGAAAGGAAATTAACTAATTACCAATTCGTAATTCAATTCTTAACTACGAATTACGAATTACGTAGCTTGCTTCTCGCATGAAGGGGAGTATTACGAATTATTTTAATAAAGTGTAGGGGTTTAAGTCCCCGGCTTCTATCAAGCCGCAAGTGTTGGGCTGCTTGTCTTTATCCCCGTTACAACACGTAATTGCGAATTGCTCTCTTCGCAGCGTTAGCGAGTCCGCGTTCGCGCAGCGTCTCGTAGAGAGCGTCATTGCGAATTGCGAATTGGTTTAATTGGTCAGTCTTGGGAACGATTTTGAGGGAACAGGTAGGCGATCGCAGCATAACCCGAAGCACTGAGTAAACTAACCAAAAAAGCAGCCAAAATAAAAGTAGACATAATGTTACACTCTATGCATTTCTAAAATCCTGGCATTCATCAACAAACCAAGATTTTGGATACTTTCAAATTAGCAATTGGGTATGACACAGCCGTGACTACCTTGTGTCAATCTTTGGGATTTCAAGGTTTTATGGCTCAACTCAAGCCAGAGGCAGAAAAAAGCGAAATGTACTACCAACTCCCAATTCGCTTTCTACCTGAATTTGACCGCCTTGTAGTTCAATCAAACGGCGGGAAATAGTTAAACCAATACCAGTACCTCCCGAATGGCGATCGCGCGATTGGTCGGCTCGCCAGAAACGCTCAAACACATGAGGCAAATTTTCTGGAGCGACACCAATACCTGTATCACTAACCGCAATCCAGAGTTGAAATGCTTCAGTCCCAGCACTAATGGTAATTGAACCTTTGTTAGTGTAACGTACTGCATTACCTAGCAAATTAACTAGCACCTGTTCTGTGCGGTCAATATCTGCCAATACAGGAGGTAGTACAGACGGACATTGCAAGAGCAAAACCGGCCCATCTTCTAATAGTTGGTCGGTAAATTTCTCCACTAATGACTCTAACAACGGATGCAAATTTACCCGTTGGATATTAATTGGTAGATAACCAGCTTCTGCCTTAGACAGTTCTTGTAAATCGTTGACTAACCGTTCTAAGCGTCGAGTTTCTTTAGCTAAACGCCGATAGATTTCAGGAGAGGCTTCAATTTCCCCATCAGCCAGTTCTTCCAAGTAACCGCGCACTACAGTTAATGGTGTTCGGAGTTCATGGGTCATATCTCCAATCACTTCTCGCCGCCGCGCTTCAACCCCTTCTAAACTGGCTGCCATTCGGTTGAAACTACTACTCAATCCGCTAAGTTCTGGAATGTCAGACACAGGTAGTCGTGCATCCATCTGACCAGCAGCAAATTTTTGGGTGATTTGTTCCATCTCGGTCAATCGCTGCATAATCCGTCTGGATACCCAGTAACTCAATCCTCCGGCGGCGGTAGTGCCGACTAAGACTGACCAAATAGTGCTTCGCTGCCAAGCAAGTTCAAATCCTGTAACCAATTCAGCACGGACATCGATTAAGTCGAACCCCTGATTTTCTAATCCTTCCAAATGTAAGACAAACAAGCGGGGGGAAGATATTTTGCTGATGCTTACCAGACTAGCTACCCCCACGATCATTACTACTAAGTGGGAGAAAAATAGCCGCCCTCTCAGCCCCATCTTCATAACATTTACGCTACCAAAGGATCTTCAAATTTATAGCCCACCCCAACAACAGTTTTAATAAAAGTAGGATTTGCCGGATCGGGTTCAATCTTTTTTCGTAACCGAGCCACATGAGTATCTACAACTCGTTCATCGCCAAAAAAATTATCTCCCCAAAGTTTATCAATTAGTTGAGTGCGGTTCCAAACTCGACCAGGATTACTGACAAAGGTGGTTAGCAAGTTAAATTCTAGGGTAGTTAAGTCCAAAATTTCAACTTCTTGAGGATTCATCTGGCGACTGGCAGTGCGCTGGTCTACATCAACAATAAAGTGTTGGGTGCGATTGACTTGATGCTGTCCCCCTTGGCGGAGGCTACGCCGTAATAGTGCCCGCACCCTAGCTACCAACTCTCTGGGGCTAAAGGGTTTGACCATATAATCATCAGCACCAGTAGATAGACCGATGACGCGATCGATTTCCTCACCCTTAGCCGTGAGCATCAAAATGTAAGGATCTTTTGCACCTGGTTTCTGGCGAATTCGGGCACAAACTTCCAACCCATCCAAACCAGGAATCATTAAATCTAGAATGATTAAATCCGGTGGTTGTTCTTGAAACATCCGCAAAGCATTCATGCCATCGCGGCTAGTGCGACAAAAAAATCCTTCTTTTTCTAAAGAGAGTTCGATTAAACGAGCAATTTCTGGTTCATCTTCAACTATTAAAATATCCATCTGAATATAGAATCGAGCAAAATGGGTAGAGCAAAGACACGGAGACACGGAGATATCTTTTATGCGTCCCTGTGTCTCCTACTCTTTGCCTCTTTTTAATTAGAGGTTTGAATTTGACGCTGTGCGATAACTATAGCCAAGATTAGAATCTTTTTGAATGTATGTTTTAATACTATCGAGGTCAATGAAGCAGTCAGCAACATCAATCAAACTTTCACTAGTCGTTGTTTGCAGACTGACTACTTCCACCCGAACCCCCATTCTGCTGACAGCGTTCACAGCATAAGCTAAATCTCCATCGCCACTGACTAAGACCGCTGTATCATAGTAAGGAGCTAAAGTTATCATATCTACAGCAATTTCTACGTTCAGATTTGATTTTTTGAAATTCTCTGTTGATACAACGAGTTCCTTTGCTACTACGCGATAGCCATTACGACGCATCCACAATAGAAAACCCTGTTGCTTTTCATTACTGATATCAACCCCAGTATAGAAGAAAGCACGCAACAGTCTGGAACCACTGGTTAAATGACAAAGCAATTTAACGTAGTCAATTTCTATGCCGAGTTGTAGAGCTGTATGGAACAGGCTTAAGCCATCAATAAAAATAGCAACTCGACCACGATTTAAGTTATTCAAAATCGAACTATCAGGTGCAGGATCTCGCATCTTGGTATCTTTACCTTTGACAGCAGTATCACTCAAATTTTGCCCTTGCCAGTGTGGTTTAGCTTTGAGTACTTTAGATTCCTTAAATTCATTTCTTTGTTTACTAAAATTAGTTATAATCATTGATACCTCTGATTTTAAAGCTGGAAAGAGTTTTGAGTAAATTGTCTATAGTATAGTCTGTACTGATTTATAACCTAGCAGGTAATGGTCTTAAGTCACTATATGCAGATAAGCTTAACTGGTGCTAAACAAGATTTAAAATAGACAGCCCAAGGTTTTCACTGATGTTAGGTTGGTTTAAGAAGATATTGCTTCTGCCCACAGATATGTTAATCTTTACCCATCGAGACAGCAAGAGTCTCGAGAAAATAAATCTTTTTGTAAGGGTAGCAACTGTTTTTTTAGGTTTGTATTGCACTCAACCCAGAAGCGCTATATCTATAATTCGGTAGATATGAACTATAAACCTGTAACAGAGGGCAAGCCAACATAGGCAAGTTCTGCATGAGAATCCCACGGCTTTTAGGGGGAATGAGCGTAGCAATATTTACGCAGCCGTGGGTGTGTCAAGGAGTTAGAAGCACTAATAATTTAATATTCCGATGCGATCGCACCTCAAAAGGTAAGTTGTATTAATTAATGAGAAGGACAGGGAGATTCATTACTCTCTTGTCCCCTGTCTTTTTAACGCACGCCAGCAGTTTCTAAAGATAAATCTTGAAACATAGGTGTGCTGAGGTAACGTTCGCCAAAAGAAGGCTGAATCATGACAATTAAACGTCCGGCATTTTCTGGACGTTTACCGACTTGGATTGCAGCGCACAAAGCTGCACCAGAGGATATGCCAGACAATAAGCCTTCTTCTTTTGCCAAACGTCGCCCATAAGCGATCGCTTGTTCATCGCTGACTCTAATTACTTCATCAACCAATTCTAGGCAAAGAACATCTGGGATAAATCCGGCCCCAATACCTTGAATTTTATGTGGCCCGGCTTCACCGCCAGAGAGGACTGGGCTGTTGCTGGGTTCAACTGCGATCGCCTTAAAAGTTGGCTTGCGCTGTTTGAGTACTTCTGCAACCCCAGTAATCGTCCCACCAGTACCTACCCCAGCAATGACGATATCGACTTCCCCATCGGTATCTGCCCAAATTTCTTGTGCAGTGGTTTCCTGGTGAACTTTGGGATTAGCAGGGTTGCGGAACTGTTGCAGCATGAAAGCATCGGGAGTATTAGCCACAATTTCTTCGGCTTTGCGAATTGCTCCCCGCATACCTTCAGTTCCTGGTGTCAACTCTAAAGAAGCACCATAAGCTCTCAGCATAGCCCGTCGTTCTTGGCTCATAGTCTCTGGCATCGTCAAAATCAAACGGTAGCCACGCGCTGCTGCTACCATTGCTAGAGCAATTCCTGTATTACCGGAAGTAGGCTCAACTAAAATGGTCTTTCCTGGAGAAATTGAGCCAGCAGCTTCCGCTGAGAGTACCATACTTAACCCAATGCGGTCTTTCACCGAAGCAGCTGGGTTCATGCCTTCTAATTTAACAACTATTCTTGCAACTACTCCTTCAGCTTGAGGAATCTTGTTCAGTTGAACTAAAGGAGTTCGTCCAATCAGTTCTGTTACGTCTTGAGCAATCCGCATTATTTAACTCCTAAAATCCAAAATTCCGGTACAGAGTATTTACTTATAACAATAAGCTTTGATGTATTTATTTTGCCGTTTAATGTCAATGAGTGCATATACTATGTATTCTAACTAAACCACAAAATATGAAAGTTTAGGAAGAACTTTTATGAGATATTCCCATTGATTCTCACTTTAGAAGAGGCTAGCTCACCATTCTTCTAGTTTACCATTTGGAATTGCTGACGATTGTCTCTTGGGTTGAGATTCAATTTTTCTAATTCTGTATATATAAATATTTTTTCTTGATTTTCTATTTGTTATGAACATATAATTTACTTTCAAAATATTTAATTGCTTTTCCTAATTTATTAATCTATCTTTATCAAGAGACATTGATATTTTCTTTTGAGTGCAGATTTTGTCAGTCCCAAATTGCATCTAAAACAGTCTTTAACCATTGCCTACATTGCTTTGAGATTGAGTGCAAAAACACCAGAACCCCACCTCGTAAATACTAGAACCCCGTCCGAAAAACACTAGCACCCATACCCCAATGAATTTTTAAAATACTTATTAGGTAAGGATTACAGGCTTTGAGTACTATTTTAATGAATTTAATAATCTTAACAGGGCTGGGGTAAACTGTTTTGTGGAGAGCGGCTGATATAAATCATATAGGATTTACGCAGAGATTCCCCTCTACCCCCCAACATTCCTGAGCGCAAGCTTAGTGAACTAGGGGGGACTTCTTAATCTCTTTTTTGAGAGTAGGATGAAACTAGATTACCGAATCTAAGTGCGTTACTTCTGACTTAATAATCCTACGTTTTGTGAAAAGGTCGGTAACTTTTTATGAGTCAGGGATCAGTGGTGATGAGAAAAATAACTGAAAACTAACGATTGTGAAAATTATCGATTACACATATTTTAATATCAGAACTGTTTGATAGGTAGAAATATACAACTACTTTAGATAAACAGCAAAAGATATTTTCTTACTGGGTGCATACTACCTAGCAAGGGAGAGCCAAGATGAAAGCCAAACTTTTAAACGTTCTCACAGTTTGCGTCGTTACTTTAGCAGTGCTTTCACCAGAACTAGTAGTATTTGGCATCGTTTGGGAGCGACATCTGGAATTAGTAAAATCTCAGAATTTAGCTTGCGAAGTTAATAACACGACTACAGATGCTCCCGCTTTGGCTCCCTACACAGAGGGTACACATTCCCCTCAGACTAACATTCAATCCTCCGATCGTAATGTGGTTCATCAAATGCTTACTGTTGCTGAACAATATAAATTTGCCACTATCCTCCAATGGTTCTTCCTGTTAATCCCGATTTGTGTTGGGTTAGGAATTCTTTTTTATGACAGATATCTTGTTCATCGTGCTGCTGTCTTAAAAGAACAAGTTGAAATGTTGGAAAGACTGTGGCACCAAAGTATCGAACAGTAACTTATTGACAATTTACTAAAATCAAGAAAATTCCCATGACAGAACAACGTCAAAGTCTATATTTTAATCTGATTGATGAGTTACTCAGATGTCCTAATGGTCAAGAACCAGAAATTTTGGAATCTAAACCCGAATTGATTGATTCCGGTTTAGTAGAAACAATGTTACAAGTAGCTACTATGTTTGCCCATGAAGGCAATCAAGATGGTGCCCAATTTTTATTTTTTGTGGCACGTGAGCTAGCTAAAGAATTAGGTTTATACCCGGAAGTTCCTAATACTGAAGTTGCAAATCCTGAAGTTGCAAATAAGGAGTAAAAATGTTGTTGACTTCAACGGATGCGGGACAAATAGCTTTAGAACTGCTCATGGCAGACTGGAATATTTCAGAAGAGAACAGAGAGTGGTTCACAATCTTTAACTCTCGTCTGATTGGCGAGAGTTGGTACACTGTGGAACTAGGTATAGAAGGATTTCCCGATCGGTGGTTTATTCAAGTATATGACAATGGAGTGTGCGATCCAAACTATACATTTATTTCACCAATCCTTGGTTCTGAAGGATTTACAGACTTTGTAAATGTGCCGGATATCATCGCAGAGGTTTTAGTTTGTGAACGCAATGCTCGGTAAGAATAATTAAAAATTCAAAAGTTAGAATTACGAATTACGAATTTTTAATATAAAGATGCTTTACGCAAATCTGAGGTGATGCCGAATGAGGTACACCTCTTTTTTCTGTAATATTTAATATTTTATTCCAGCTTAGTACACTATTTTGTCATGTTTAACTGATAAAATTATGTTATATTAAATAGCGTGATGGATGCTACAGAAATATCAGTTCCAATGATTGCTGAAGATATCTTAGCCAAAGAATTTACAAGAGTCGTCAACCATTACTACCCGCAAGTTGGAGAATTGCTGGATGGGTGTTATGTAAAAGTTATCACCTGTTTTTGGGGACGACCTGCCAGACGTTTGCAATATATAGGAATTTATTGCTCTGACGAAATGATTTCCTGTGTGCAAGCTCAAAAAGAAATACTCAGAGAAGTAGCAGACAATATGGGTCTAATCCAGGTTGTTTGCATGAATGCCAAGCGATTGTTGCGCGATCCGATGTCGAAGGTCAAAGAGAACAACCCACGCCTATGGTTGGAGTTACAGTGGGTTGCGACTTAGTGATTCATCGGATTAATTGAGAGGGGTAAATACTTTTGTAGAGAGGATTTTATTCCTCAGATATGCTTACTACAAATCTATCGACCACTAGAATAACCAGCACCTACGGTGAATACAAAGTATCAACACAAGTAATGAAAACTGGAATTTTCTGCAATTACGATAATTTTCACCAAGATGCTCGTCGTGCCATCTTTGAGCAAGTTGCACTGGTAAAACAGGCAGAAAGCTTAGGTTTTGAGGAAGCGTGGGTGAGCGAACACCATTTTAGTGAATCTAATCTCAGCCCGTCTATGTTGGTGTTAATGGCACACTTGGCGGGATTGACTTCAACTATCCAATTAGGCACTGCGGCGGTGTTGCTGCCATTCCATAACCCGATTCGGGTGGCGGAAGATATTGCCACTTTGGATAACCTGTGCAATGGACGATTATTATTTGGAGTTGCCAAAGGCGGCCCCTTTCCCCAACAAAACAAGCATTTTGCAACACTCCCAAATGAATCCCGTCCCAAGATGCTAGAGGCGATCGCACTGATTCACAAGCTTTTATATGAAACTGATGTATCATTTAATGGGCAATATTTTCAATGCGATCGCCTGACAATTTACCCCAAACCATTGCAAAGTCAAATCCCAGTGTATGTTGCCACTGGTGGTGATGACGGTATCGAGCTTGCTGCCAAACATTCCTTCAGCTTGATGGGTGGGCCGCCATTTTCCCTAGAGAGATTGAAGGATACTATTACCAAATATCGAGCCTTAAATTCTAGTGGTGCGGAAAACTTTGTACTGGCACGCTTCTTTTTTGTTGGCAAAACATTTGACGAGGCTGTGAGTGAAGCGTTACCTTTCGTTCGCAAATTTAGCCAAAAAATGAAAGCTAATTCGGCTGAAATATTGAAAAATAGTGCGAATCCCAACCAAAAACCATTTGATCGTACAAATATTTGTTTCGACGAAGATTATTTGATTGAGAACTCAATTATTGGTGATGTGGAGACTTGTCGAGACAAAATCAAGAAATTTCAGGACGAATTAAATTTAGGTACGTTAGCACTCAAACCCTCGTCTTCAGATATGCAAAAAAACTTGGAGAGTTTGACGCGCTACAACCAAGAGGTGCGAAATTATGTCTTCTAAACTATATATGCTTCCTCCCGATGATTTACCTCCATCTGAGGTAACGAAACAGGATGGAATGCTGCAAATGGAGCTAGAGCAATCCACTGGCAGATGCTTTTATCAAGCCTGCGATCGCATTACGCGAGTCCTGTTATCTAATTGTCAGTGGTATCTGACAACAAATGCCAGCATCCTCACATTAATTATTGACTGCCCTGACCTAGTATCTTACTGGCATATCGTCAGCAATATTCCCCAATTGGGTAATAGGTTAGAGCGGTTTGCTACCAATGGCAAAATCCGTGTTTATCCGCCATTTGGCAAGGGGACGCCGTTTGAAATTAGTGTGAATGAAATATCAGCTTATCGAGATTGGCTTTGAGGTAAATAGAAACTGGGAATCACGCGAAATATAGCTGTTTTCCACCCTGTACTCCTAAAGTGCAGGGTGTTGAAATTTTACAGGAGTTACAATATAATCCTTGTTTTATTGTTATCCAGATAACTCAGAGTGTATGCACTGGCAACCTATAGATAATTTACCGCAAGATTGGCAAAAATTGGCTAGTTCAGAGCTACCACCATTAGTTACTGTCTGGAATGAACAAGCTGACCGCCTTCGTAACTCTGGTGCATTCAAGATTTTTATGGAAAAGATGCGCCGGGAAATAGCAATTGAAACCGGAATTATAGAGCGACTGTATACAATTGACCGAGGTATTACCCAGTTACTTATTGAGCAGGGTATAAATGAGGCACTAATTCCACATGGAGTTACAGACCGACCTATTAAGCAAGTTGTAGCTTTGATTCAAGATCAAGAAATGGCTATTGAGGGATTATTTGATTTTGTGGGTGGTCAACGTTCTCTTACAACATTTTATGTTAAAGAACTGCATCAGTTGCTTACTAAAAATCAGACTCATACAGAAGGGTTAGATCAATCCACAGGAAAAATTACTAGTGTTCCTCTAATCCGAGGTGATTGGAAGAAGTGGCCTAATAATCCATTGAGAACAGATGGTTCCATTGATGAGTACTGTCCACCAGAACAGGTAGCATCTGAGATGGATAATCTCATTCAATGGCATCATCAACATCAAGAAAATCAAGTTGCGCCAGAAGTTGAAGCTGCATGGCTACACCATCGATTTACTCAAATTCATCCATTTCAAGATGGAAATGGGCGAGTTGCTCGCTGTCTTGGTAGCCTAGTTTTTATACAGGCTAGATGGTTTCCTCTTGTACTTACTCGTGATGATCGTTCAGCTTATATTGCATCTTTAGAACAAGCAGATCAAGGCGAACTTTCTGGTTTGATTCACTTGTTTGCTAAAAGTCAGAAACAGTCATTTATCCGCAGTCTTGGCTTGTCAGAACAAATCCTGTCAGAAACAAGGCAGACTCGTACTATCCTCGCATCTATTACTGATAAACTTAAACAGCGTCAGTTCTCGTCCATTCCAGAACGATGTCAAAAAGCTGAGAGATTTGCCGAAAATTTGTTTAACATAGCATCCAATCAGTTGCAAAATATTTCTGAAGAAATCAAGCTATCTGTACAAAATTTAGTAGAAGATCCTCAAGTTTTTACAGTATCAGCTTCAGCCAGGGACGAGCGTTCATATTATCATCGTTATCAAATTGTGGAGACAGCAAAACAGCAAGGTTACTTCGCTAATCTCCAAAGCTATCACAGTTGGGTGCAATTGGTTATTATAGTAGAAAAAATACCGACAGTGATATTGTTGTCATTTCATGTTCTGGGACGGGAATATTTAGGTTTACTGGTATGTTCTGTATGTGCTTATCACAGGGATGAGACAGAAGAAGGTGATCGCAATATTAGTGATATTCAACCATTAACTGAGTCACCATTTCAATTTTCTTATGCAGATGAAGAAGATAACTTGGTGAAACGTTTCAATGAGTGGTTAGAAGAAGCTACTATTACAGGACTTGAATACTGGAATAGTAGCCTGTAACTCAATGGGCAAAGCTCGTAAAAGGTTATAAATTTAAACCAGATTTTTACCCAAAGCTTTGCCCAAATTATGGTGTTTACTTCAATTTGTCGTTCCGCCTGTATCTTTGTTAAAGGGAAGCAAAGTTATGCTACGATGTAATAATTTGTCTGCTGCTTAATTATTTTTTTGATAAATCATCTGATACAGCTTATCAAATTGAGTTACGACTGCTGGAGGAACAGATGTAAAATGAATATAAAACCTGCCTACATCTGCCAGTTTTTCTAAGACTTTGGCATAGATATCTTCACTCAATTGTGATGAGTTATTAGATGTTAAAAAATTTATTTTAATATTAGTTAAATTAGGTGGTACTTCATTGGTAGTATCTACTTGTATTTCTGCTCCTTTTGCTGATAGTTTGACTAACCTCCCATAAAATACCGTATTACTCATTTGCTTGTCATGCAGAATAGTGTATAAAAGCAGAATTTCTTGAGGAACAGGGAAAAATATTTCTTCTTCTTTGAGTAAATAAAGATTGTATCGTCCACGCACACCATATACTTCGTAAATGGTAATTGGTTGGCTCATACCTTTCGGCTGAACTTGCTTTTCTCCAATAATTTTGACGCTTGACCCGACTTCTTTGAAAGTCTGCTCTGAAATGAGAATTTGACCGCCACTAGTATATGACTCAATTCGATATGTGAGATTTACTTGACTACCTACAATTCCATATTTAGTCCGCTTCTCGGAACCAATATTGCCGACTATAACTTCACCCGTGTTAATACCAATCCCCATTTCTAATGGTGGCCAGCCGAGGGTTTTCATCTTTTCATTAACGCCACCCATTGCTAATTGCATAGCACAGGCGCAGGTAACGGCTCTGAGGGCATCATCTTCTTTAGCGATTGGGGCACCAAATAGTACCAGAATACCATCCCCCATAAACTCATCATCAGCAAGAAATTGATTATCCAGAAACCGTTGAAGGCAAAATTTCGCGTCTGCTGAATTATTTGCGATCGCAGCGTTGTTTAGTAATTTTTGATAATGTTGAAACCATCTTACAACACAACGATAAATCTAAATCATCTTATATCGAAGGCTATGAAGCTTATGGCGAAATATTTAGACAAATAGGAGAAATTCGCCATCAAAGCTGTTTAGTTATAACAAGTCGAGATCAGCCTCCAGAAATTCGCCTTTTAGAAGGAGCAAGCTTACCCGTTCGAGCTTTTCAATTGAGCGGATTGCAGAAAACAGAAGCACAACAACTTTTACAGTTAAAAGGTAATTTCCAAGGTTCAAAAGAAGAATGGAATCGTTTAGTTGAAGGTTATGCAGCAAATCCCTTAGCATTGAAAATTATTGCAACAACGATTCAAAAATTATTTGATGGCAGTATTTCTGATTTTCTTAAACAGGAAACGTTAGTTATTGGGAATATTCGCAATCTAATTTCTCAACAATTTGAACGGCTTTCTGAATCTGAGAAAACAGTTATTTATTGGCTTGCTATCTATCGTGATTCTGCTTCATTTGCGGAACTGCGATCGGATATCTTTCCACCTATATCACCACAGAATTTAATTGAAGTTCTAGAATCCTTAGAGCAGCGCTCTCTAATTGAGAAAAGCAAGCTGACACTGATTGCAAAACATCGGGCACAGTTTTCACTTCAGCCGATGGTAATGGAATATGTCACCGAGAAATTAGTTGCTCAAGTTTGTCAAGAAATCTTGGCAGGTTTAGAAGCGAATGCCGACCAAAAAAATTTGCTGTTCAAAACTCATGCGTTACTCAGAGCTACTGCACAAGACTATGTGCGAGAAACACAAGTTCGTTTCATCCTGAAGCCTATTCTTGAACGCTTATTATTAGATCGCTTATTAATAGAAGTTAGTGAAAAATTCACAATTGAGAACCTACTCACTCAATGTTTGAACAAGCTACGAGGTATATCGTCACTCAAAACTGGATATGCAGGCGGTAATATTTTAAATTTACTTTGTCAACTGCAATCAACTTTAACTAACTACGATTTTTCAAATTTAACGATTTGGCAAGCCTATTTACAAGATGTGAATTTGCATAATGTTAATTTTGAATCTTCTGATTTGAGTCAGTGTGTTTTTGCTGAAACCTTTGGTATGGTGTTTGCTGGTATTGCTTTTAGCCCAGATGGAACATTATTAGCTATAGGAGATGCAGAAGGTGAGCTTCGTCTTTGGGAAGTTGCAACTGGGAAACTTGTTGTCAATTTTGCCGGACATTTAGGTTGGGTTTGGTCAGTTGCTTTTAGTCCAGATGGGCAAATCCTCAGTAGCGCTAGTGAAGATGAAACAGTTCGTCTGTGGTCAGTTGATACAGGTGAATGTCTCAATATATTTCAGGGACACAGTAACAGTGTTTGGTCAGTTGCTTTTAGTCCAGAAGGTGATATTTTGGCAGGTAGCAGCTTAGATCAAACAGTGAGAATTTGGGATAGGCATACAGGGGTTTGCCTGAAAGTACTGCCTGTCATGACTCATGCGATGCGATCGGCGATCGCATTTGGCAACTTTACAGAATATTATGCGATCGCTAGCGGCAGCCAAAACGGAACTATTCAGATTTGGGATGCCCAAACGGGCGAATCTTTAAAAATACTCAATCCTGACAGACCCTATCAAGGAACCAATATCACAAACGTAACAGGAATCACGACGGCTCAAAAAGATGTCCTCAAAGCTCTAGGTGCTTTCGAGATTTGAGTCAGAAATTATATAAACAATAGCCGATGCAATCAAGGTGCAAGTCGATGCAATCAATGTGCAAGTCGATGCAATCAATGTGCAAGTCGATGCAATCAATGTGCAGGTCGATGCAATCAATGTGCAGGTCGATGCAATCAATGTGCAAGTCGATGCAATCAATGTGCAGGTCAAAAGAATTATATGTCAATACATACAGTTCAGAATGAGCAACAAAACCCTCATGTAGAGACGCGATTTATCGCGTCTTCAAAAACCAATCATCTATAGGACTATGATTTGATTGCGTGAAAAAACTCCCTACAACTCGAAAAGCCTTCAGCCCTATTCCCTACTCCCTACTCCCCACTCCCCAGCTGTACACCGTAGAGAGAAGTTTTCCAGATACCGTACTTGTCCTCTTCTTCGACCTTAATTTTTTAGAAAAATTCGACTTAATTATCTCCTTAATTTTCCATAACTTATCTCCATCGACGCGATCGAACAACAAACCTAAAGTAAAGGAGTCCTGAAAAACGAAAGGGTAAAGCACCCAAAAACAGGATATTTACCGGCTTAAAACGAGGCTTATCGCCTCATCGAAAACATTATTCAAGAATTAAGGAGAAATTCAAATGGGAACATACACTGGTAATAATTTTAACAACAATTTTACAGCTGACGATGATGGACAATCTTGGTTGCTCTCTGGAAAAGGAGGCGATGACTACCTAGCGGGTAAATCTCAGAACGACACAATTTATGGCGATGAAGGTAATGACAACCTATTTGGTGGAGCTGGTAACGATAGCCTATATGGTGGAATCGGCTTTGATACCCTCAATGGCGGCGATGGCAATGACAGAATATTTGACACAGATGGTATTGTCGATGGTGGTGCTGGCGCTGATACTCTAATTGCAGACTACAGCAAGTTTGACAACGGTTTTGGTGTTGAAGTGGCATTCCAACGTCAAAATGCCATCTTCAGCCGCTTGACTGGGAATCCCGTACTCAACTACAGCAATATTGAGCGATTTGAAATTACAGGTACACAATACGGCGATGTACTGCGTGGTGCTGCTGGCAATGACATCCTCAATGGTGGTGCTGGTGATGACACGCTGATTGGTGGTGCTGGCTATGATACCCTCAATGGTGGCGATGGTAATGACAGAATCACTGATACAGATGGTATTGTTAATGGTGGTGCTGGCACTGATACCCTAGTTGCAGACTACAGCAAGTTTGACAACGGTTTTGGTGTTGAAGTGGCATTCCAACGTCAAAATGCCATCTTCAGCCGCTTGAATGGGGATAATCCCGTACTCAACTACAGCAATATTGAGCGATTTGAAATTACAGGCACAAAATACAATGATGTATTGCGTGGTACTGCTGGCGATGACATCCTCAATGGCGGTGCTGGTGATGACCTGCTGTTTGGCAGTCCTGGCAATGATACTTTCAACGGTGGTGCTGGCACTGATACTCTAATTGCAGACTACAGCCAGTTTAACAACGGTGCTGGTGTTGTCCAAAATCAAAATGCCATCTTGAGCAGCTTTACTGGCAAATCTGTACTCAATTTCAGCAATATTGAGCGATTTGAAATTACAGGCACACAATACAGCGATGTACTGCGTGGTGCTGCTGACATTGACATCCTCAATGGTGGTGCTGGTGATGACGCGCTGTTTGGTGGTGCTGGCAATGATCTCCTCGTTGGCGGGGCTGGCAATGATATTCTAACTGGTGGTACTGGTGCTGATCAGTTTGTTTTCAATTCTAAGGTTGAAGGACTTGACGTTATCAAGGACTTCAATTGGGTGGAAGGTGACAAGATTCAGATTTCTAAAATTGGATTTGGTACTACTGACTTCAGTGGTTTCAGCTACAATGAGGTAACTGGTGGGTTGTTATTCCAAGGAAGTCAATTTGCGACTCTTGAGAATAAGCCTGCTAATTTCGCAGTTAATTTAGACATCCAGCTTATCTAGAATTTTGGAGAAATTAGTCTGACAAGTTCATAATTTGAACCCGACAAACTTACACCCGGAAATTATTTTTAACTTCCGGGTGTAATTTTTTTATTGTCAAGTCATTCATGACTGTATGGTAGGGTATGGTGCGAATTTAGACAGCAAACTTTCAGTTATCCATTTATACCAGTTCTCTAACCCAGCACCAGTAGTTGCAGAAACCTGAAAAATCTGAATTTGGGGATTTACTTGCATAGCATATTCTATGCACTTTTGAACATCAAAATCTACATAAGGCAGTAAATCAATTTTAGTGAGAATCATAATATCACTAGCACGAAACATGTGGGGATATTTTATCGGCTTATCTTCTCCCTCCGTGACGGAGAGAATCACGACTTTTGCATTTTCTCCTAAATCAAATAAGGCTGGACAAACCAAATTCCCCACATTTTCAATCATCACAACTGAATTTAGTGGCGGATTCAGTTGTTGTAAACCCCTGTCTATCATTGATGCATCTAAATGACAGCCTGTTCCGGTATTGATTTGGATGACTTTAGAACCAGTTTCTTTAATTTTTTTGGCATCGTTAGCAGTTTCTTGGTCGCCTTCAATGACACTAATAGATAATTGATGTTTTAAATCATTGATGGTGCGAGTCAAAAGAGTTGTTTTCCCTGCACCGGGAGAACTCATTAAATTTAAGGCGAGAATATTTCGCCCTTTAAACCATCCCCGATTTTGGGCAGCTATCAAGTTATTCTTTGCCAATATATCTTGTTCTAAAGATATTGTTGTATTATGTATTTTGGCATGAATTTGAGACGCTTCTATATGAGTGTCGTGACTGTGAGAATGAGTGATGACAGTACCATCTGATAAAGTGTGAGTATGATGATGATGGTTATGTTCAGCTTCACCTGTTTCCAAATTGGTAATTTTAGTTTCGCCATCAGAACAACCGCAAGTTACACACATAATTCCTCTATTTCTATTTCTTTAATTTTAAGTTCTTCACCAGTAATTAAATCTAATTGCACGCTACTGCAATTACAAATTCCAAATGGTTTATCTAAATAAACTTCTGCACCGCATTGGCGACATCGCCCTAATCCAGGAATTTCTAAAATTTCTAATGTCGCCCCTGCTAAAACTGTGCCTTGAGTGCAAATATCAAAACAAAATCGGATAGCATCGGGCATGATGGCTGAAAGTTTGCCGATTTCTAATAAAACTCGCTGCACTTTTGCGCCTTTGGCCTGTTCAGCTACAATTGCCACAATATTTTGGGTAATTCCAAATTCGTGCATATTATAAAATCTATGAAATATTAACAAATTCGTGGTAGTTGGTCGCCTACTAACATATCAACAATCCTTTCAGCACCAAAAACTGTTTTTAACAATACGATACCTGGGGGTGAAGGAATAACTTCGCCAATAATACAAGCATCTTTGCCTGCTGGGTGTAATTTCATAGCTGATAAAACAGTTTCTGCATATTTAGCTGCTACCACCACAACTAACTTACCTTCATTAGCTAAATATAACGGGTCTAAACCGAGAATTTCGCAAACTCCATTCACTTCTTCGCGCACTGGGATAGATTCTTCAAAGAGACGAATTCCTATATTAGAACTGAGGGCGAATTCATTTAGTACTGTAGCTAAACCACCGCGTGTAGCATCTCGCATAGCATGAATTTGGGGACAGACATGGAGAATAGTTTTTACTAAACTATGCAACGGCTGACAATCACTTTCAATATTAGTTTCTAAGGCTAATTCCCCACGGGCAATTAAAATTGCAGCCCCATGATTGCCTATTTCACCATTAATTATTACGGCATCTCCAGGTTTAATATTGTGGGCGGAAATACTAATTCCTCGTGGGATGACACCAATACCAGCAGTATTAATAAAGAGTTTATCGGCAGCACCGCGATGTACAACTTTTGTGTCACCAGTAACAATTTGAATACCAGCTTCTTTTGCGGCTGCTTTCATACTGGCTGCGACTCGCCGTAATGTTTCTACTGGTAATCCTTCTTCTAAAATAACGCTACAAGTTAGATATAAAGGTTTAGCACCACTGACAGCTAAATCATTAACTGTACCGTTTATGGCTAATTCTCCTATATCACTACCGGGAAAAAATAAGGGGTCTACTACATAAGAATCTGTTGTAAATGCGAGTCTATCTCCTTGTTGGAGGAGAGGGGCTAAGTTGAAGCTGGCTTGGTCTTCTAGTTGTGAGAGAATTGGGTTATCAAAATTACTGACAAAGATATCGTCTATTAAATCACGCATGGCTTTACCACCGCTACCATGTGCGAGAGTTATATGAGTGTCTTGCACTTTAGTTTGGCGACGAGGGACTTTTTTTATACTTTGAAATAGGGGATTTTGTATTGAGTTTGTGGGGAAAATGTTCATATTAAAATTTTTTTTAACGCAAAGGGACGCAGAGGGAAGCGCAGAGGTACGCTGAGTATTTAGTCTGAGGAGAAGCCGCAGGCGGGGAGAGGTTCTTGAGTGATTTTTGGTTTTTGGGTGATTGTTCTTTTGGCAATGGTGGAGAGTCGCCCATATTTGTAATAGGCTGCACAAGCGCCTTCGGAAGATACCATACAAGTACCGATTGGTGTTTCTGGTGTGCAAGCTGTACCGAATACTTTGCACTCCCAAGGCTTTAAGACTCCTTTGAGGATTTCTCCACATTTGCAAGCTTTATGGTCGGCTATTTTGAGGTTAGGAATGGTAAATTTAAGTTCGGCATCAAATTGGGCATATTCAGGTTGAATTTGTAATCCTGAATAAGGAATGTCACCTAAGCCGCGCCAATCGAAATTATCTCGCACGGCGAAAACTTTGTTTATGGCTTGTATGGCTACTGTATTCCCGCTTTTTTCTACAATTCGGTTATATTGGTTTTCAACTTCACAACGATTTTCTACTAGCTGTTGCAATAGCATCCAAATTGATTGGAGAATATCTAAGGGTTCAAATCCTGAGACAACTATTGGCTTATTATATTGTTGGGAAATAAATTGATATGGGTCAGTGCCAATTACCATGCTGACGTGGCCAGGCCCAACAAATCCATCCAGTTGCAAGTCGGGATTATCTAATAGTGCTTTAAGGGCGGGAATCACAAGGACGTGATTGGAAAACATACTAAAGTTATGAATTTTTTCGGCTGCTGCTTGCAGAATGGTGAAGGCGGTGCTGGGGGCTGTGGTTTCAAAGCCTAATGCAAAGAAGACTACTTCTTTGTCGGGGTTATCTCTGGCAATTTGCAGGCTGTCTAAGGGAGAGTACACCATACGGATGTCTGCACCTTCTGCCCTGGCTTGCAGTAAACTCGTTTTGGAACCAGGAACTCGCACTGCGTCGCCAAAGGTGGCAAAAATGACGTTATGATTTTGAGAGATGGTGATCGCATCATCTAATCTCCCTTTTGGCATTACGCATACTGGACAACCAGGCCCATGAATTAGTTCAATGGCTTGGGGTAAAATTTCTTCGATACCATATTTAAAAATAGAATGGGTATGTCCGCCACATACTTCCATGATTTTGATAGGTTTTTCTAGTCGATGGCATAAATTTGCGATTTCGTGGCATAAGGCTTCAGCTTTTTCCGGTTCGCGGAATTCGTCAACATATTTCATAGGTAATAGGAAGTAGTTTTATTGCCTGACGCAAAGGCGCAAAGAAAAAAGCAAATACTAAGTTAGAAAAGTAGTAAGTTACTTTTTTAGTAAGTATTATTTGTTGCTGTTACTAATTCTTGCAATAATTCTAATGTTTCCGCCGCTTCTTGTTCGTTAATCCGATTCATAGCAAAGCCAACATGTACTAATACCCAATCACCAATACAATCTTCGGGAGGATGTTGTTCATCTACGATACAAGCAATATTTACTTGCCGCTTAACACCACCAATGTTAACTGTGGCTAATTTATGGTTAACGTCGGTAATTTCTATAATTTGTCCGGGAATTCCTAAGCACATTTTTATTTTTTAAGATAAATTAACCACAGAGGCAAGAGAGACGCAGAGAGAATTATTTGTAAGAACAATTTTGTCAAACATCAAGACTCATGTATTAATTGTGCGGCTGCAATAACTGCTTGTCCTAAAGATAAACCGCCGTCGTTAGCTGGAACTAAGCTGTGAGTAAGTACTTTTATTCCCAATGTTTGTAATCGTTTGGTAACTTGCTCTAACAATATACAATTTTGAAATACTCCTCCTGTTAGGGCTACCTGATAAATCAGATTTTCTTGACTAAGATGCTTAACCATTTCCGCAATCGCATGAGCTAAACCTTGATGAAATTTGGCGGCTAGAATCGGTTGGGGAATTTGCTGCTGTAAGTCATTGAGCAAGGCTAGCCACATTGGACGTGGGTCTATACGATAAATACTATCTGAAAAGCTAAAAATAAAAGGATATATTAGCGCTTCTTTATCATTATTTAAGCTACTAACATCTACTATAGCTTCCATTGCGATCGCAGCTTGTCCTTCATAGCTACATTCATCTCTATAAATACCGATAGCCGCCGCCACTGCATCGAACAATCGCCCCACTGAAGAAGCTGGAAGAGAGTTAATCCCTTTCTCTATAAGTTGATTGAGTAGCTTAATTGGCTTGTTTATCAAAAACTTAAATATTTCTAAATCAGCATACTTTTGTTCGCAATCATCCCAAAGGTTAGCAGCTACTAGTTGAGCATAAGTATTACGCCAAGGCTGATAAATTGCTTGTTCACCACCAACCATTGCTACTGGTTTAAATGTTGCTAGTCGTTTGAATTTTCGGTAATCTGCTAAAAGAAATTCTCCACCCCAAAGTGTGCCATCGTCGCCGTAACCTAAACCATCTAAAGCAATGCCTAATATTGGAGGTGAATCTAAGGGAATACCATTTTCTGCCATGCAAGCGGCGATATGAGCGTGATGATGTTGAATTGGATAAATTTTGATTTGATTTGTGTCTGCAAGTTCTTTACCAAGTTTGCTTGAGAGATATTCAGGATGTTTATCAATGGCGATTACTTCTGGTTGATGCTCAAATAAATTTAAGTATAAATTTAAACTTTCTTGGTAAGCGTTGAAAGTGGCAGCATTTTCTAAATCTCCTAAATGTTGAGAGAGAATTGCTTCTCCTTCACGCAATAGGCAAAAGGTATTTTTTAACTCACTGCCCATTGCTAAAATTTGCGGTACTTTGTGAAATCCCAGTGGTAAACTAATTGATGCTGGTGCATATCCTCTAGCACGGCGAATTGTTTGAGCTTTATCACCCATAACACGCACAATCGAATCATCTACCCGATTAATAATCTCTCGATTGTGCAAGATAAAATAATCAGCGATTGTCCCTAATTTTTCCCTTGCTTCGTCATTATCAATACATTGTGGTTCATCAGCAAGATTACCACTTGTTAAAACAATTGGGCGATTCATCCGCCGCAGAATTAAATGATGCAACGGCGTATAAGGTAACATAAAACCAAGGGTATTTTGCCCTGATGCTACCGACGATGCTATAAAGTACTGAGTGAGGAGTGAGGAGTGAGGAGTGAGAAGTTTTTCCTTTATTCCTATTGCTTTCTTCTGTAGCAAAACAATTGGTGCTACGGAACTTGTTAATAATTCTTTTTCTTTGGCGTTGACAATACAATATTGTTCAATTATCTCAATATCCCGCGCCATTAAAGCAAAGGGTTTATGATAGCGCTTTTTTCGCTGACGCAGTTTTTGTACAACGGTTTCCTGTGTTGCATCGCAAGCTAGATGAATACCACCTAACCCCTTAATTGCCACAATCTCACCCTTTTGCAACAAGGTACAAACAGCATCGACATCATCCAACATCGAAAACATGGAAGCAGTAACCGATTTCTCATCAGCACGTTCTAACCAAGCTGCGGGGCCGCAAACATGACAAGCTACAGGTTGGGCGTGAAAACGGCGATTTTCGACATCGTAGTATTCCTTTCCACATTCTGAACACATTGCAAACGCAGACATACTGCTATTGCATCTGTCATAAGGAATGGCACGAATAATACTCAGGCGGGGGCCGCAATGAGTACAGTTAGTAAAGGGATAGCGATAAAAACGGCTAAAGGGGTCGAATATTTCTTGTTGACACTGTGGACAAGTGGCTGCATCAGGGGTAATTTCTGTTGTAATGGCATTATTGATATTACTAGAAATCACGAAATTATCAAATTTAAATTCACCTTCAAAAGGAGTTCTAGTTAGTTGATTAATTCTTGCCAACGGTGGACATTCTGTTTGCAATCTGGCAACAAATTGTGTAATTGCTTCCTCACTACCAGATACCCGAATTAATACACCTTGACCATCATTACAAACATCTCCAGTCAAACCACAGGCTTTAGCAAAACGATAGACAGTAGGGCGAAATCCCACTCCTTGAACAGTACCGCTAACTCTAATTTCTTCAGCCGCCATATAAATTTGACTTTCCAAAATTACGAATTACGAATTATTAAACTGCCACAGCAAAATTCGGTTATTTCCAGAATCAGCTATCACTGCTGTATTACCACAAATTTTTATTCCGTAACACCAATTTAAGCTATCTTGTTTAGGTAGTCCGAAATTACGATTTTCACCTTTACTTTGAAAATTTATTTGTCCTCCTAACCCATCTGCCACTACACCTTGCAATGACAAAATTGATTCTGGCTTTCTCCATCCTAACAACCGGGAATTAGCAGTATCTGCAACTACTAACCAATCCCCAGCCACCCCCACACCATAAGGCATACTCAAACTACTAGCACTAGGATAATAAACTCCTTGATTCATTTCCACAAAATCAAAGCTTTTTTGTCCTAAAACTACTGCACAAGGGGCATTATTTTCTGTTGGTATTCCCTGCCAAATCATCACCCGATGATTACCTGCATCGCTGACAACCAAATTTTCTCCCCAAAGGATAATATCGTGACACCAACGCATACTCGCTGCGGTTGGAGAAGCACCGCCATTTTCATTGCGAGATATCATATCTGGTTGTCCCAAAACTAAATCAGCAGGTTGACCCTTTTCTGTTGGTAAGTGATGCCAAATTAATACCCTGCGATTACCAGTATCAGCAATAAATAGCCGTCCTTGATGATAGAAAACACCATAAGGCCAGTGCATTGTACTCGCAGATGCTTGTTGACTTCCCCGATTTGGTTCATTATCGATAAAATTAGCTTGTCCTAAGACCAAATCTGCTGGAACATTGTTATCTTGTGGTAAGTTTTTCCAAATTAAAACTCGATGATTCCAAGCATCTGCTACCGCTAACCCTTCACCACAAGCACAAATTCCAGTTGGTACACTTAAGGTTGTGTTTCCCGGTGTACTTTTAGCATTTTGTCCTTCATGATAAAAATCAGGTTGTCCAATTACCCAATCAGCAGGTTGGCTATTTATTGTGGGTATTTTTTTCCATCCTAATAATCGATGATGTCCTGTATCTGATACCCATAAAGGACCGGTTTTTGATACTAAACAAGCACCACGAGGCCCAAACATTGTTACGGGACTGGGTGCTACAGGTATGACTAATTGTTCTGGTTCAATAATGTTGCCTAAAATTACCTCTGCACCTTGAGGTGATAGAGGCAAATCTTGAGAAATTTCTGTTGCTTCTAGCGGTAATTGTGATATTGGATTAATTTTGATTGGGATATCCATGAACCGCAAATAGACGCTGATAATTATTTAAAAACATTAATGTTGATTAGCGTGTAACAACAGTAACAGTTTGGCATTATGCTTTTTTCAAATTACAGCAGTTTTCTTTTGGATGAAGTACAAAGTTATGGGTTTTGAGGCAGGAGGTGAAGCAGTGCGGTCTTGGGGGTTTCCCCCATGAGCAACTGCTGAACCCGAAGGGTAGGAGGTAGAAACTCTTCATATCTAATGTTGAGTCTTGCATTTTGTACCTCACTTACTTGCAAACTGCTGTAAGTTAAAACCTTTAATCAACTTGTGTATTAATCAATTTTGAAAAAATCTAGCTAATTTTAGTAATTTTTGCTACATAGCGAATCTTCGGCATGAGTGCGCGATATACTGAAATGAGAAAGCAAACTGGGGTTTGAGAAAGTAAAAGCTCATTTTGCTTGCGGAAAACACCAAAATGAGTAAGTCAAATAACCTTTTGCTTGCGGAAAACACCAAAATGAGTAAGCAAACTGGGGTTTGAATAAGTCAAATGCCATTTTCAGAAAGTAATATGTCTTTTTGCTTTCTCAAAATGCTAAAATCATTACCTAAACTACACAAATGAGAATAAATTCAGAGATATTGAAAAAGCATTCAGGCATTTTGCTTGCACAAGACACTAAGATAAATGCGCGAACTACTGAAATCAAAAAACAAAGTAGCTGTGATTGACTAGTCGCCAAGTATATTTGCTGAAATGTTATCTTCCCATCCTTATTTTTGCAGTTTCACAAAAACCTTATTGTCTTTAATTTTCACGGGATACGACTGAAGCGAAATATCAGGCGCAGTTAAACATTCACCTGTCTCTAATTTGTACTGGAATCCGTGGGAAGGACAGGTAATAATACCATTTTCAATTTTACCCTTTTCTAAGGGAGATCCTAGATGAGTACAAGCATTACAGTAACATTTTATCGTAATACCTTGACGATTTAAAATTAGTGAATTCCCAGCAAGTTGTACTGCCAATACACTAAATTCAGGAACTTCATCAATAGTTGCTACTTTGATCCAAGTACTACTTATTTTGGCAGAAAATGGACTGATTAAACCAGAATTAGCGTTGTTAACAGTAGGGTTGTTATTGACTGCAACTACTTTGGTAATTTCGGGACAATGATTTTTGATTGCTTGTTCTACTCCTTGAGATAAAGTCAAAGTAGAAGCTAGACAATTGCTGCAAGTTCCTATTAATCTGACTTCTACTGTATCTGGAGGTTTAATTGCTACTAGTTCTACATCCCCATTATGGCTTTTTAAACCTGGGCGAACTTCTTCAAGGGCTGTTTGAATTCGCTGTGCTAATGGTGGTTTTGGTGGTTTTACTAGTTCGTGATAAAGCAGCACTGCGTACACTACTTCATCAGTCACAGCATGACGCAAGCCTGACATTGATTCTTGTTTGAGGCTTTTAATTAAATTAGTCAATGCTGCTTTATGCAAAGCTTCAATTGCTCTTTTTAAACCAACTGCTACACACCGTTGGCTTTCATCCCACTCGGATATAATTGCCTCAAAGCGGTTAATTTCCTGAACTAATTCTTCAAGACTGGGCATAGGGAATTGGGCATGGGGCATTGGTTATTCATAAATGACTAATGAAAAATTACTTCATTTTGAAATCTTTGAGGAGAAATGGCATAATCAAGCCTGTGACTAAGCTAGATAATGTTATTGGTAAGTAGAAGGGAATATCGATTTGTGTAAATAACACTAGCACTAACGAACCTACAGCAGTAGCAATAGCAGTTCGCTGAACAAAATACATTGGATCGCGCAGTAATTTTCCTTTGAAAAATAACTTTGCAGAAAACCACCCAATTTCTAACATGTTTACTCCTAATAATTTCTCAATAAATTTAAGATTGCAAACCCTAAGAGAATAGCAGGAATTACACCAGCAGGAGCAAATAATGCCCCAAGCATTGCTGAAAACTGATAGCCGATATCTTTTCCAGCTAACAGCATTCCACCAATAGCACCGCCGATCATAGACAAGGCTGTTGCTATGAGTATCCACACTAATCCTGTTACTATGTTCAAGTCACCATCGGCTAAACTTGTGAGAAAATCTCTCAGAGAAGGGTTTGTTAAAATATCTCTCATGCTGTTTTTTTTCTGATAATTGGGTAAGTGAGGGGATAAAGGAGATGAGGGGGATGAAGAAGACAAGGGGACAAAGAGAATAGCCAATTCCCAATGTCCAATGCCCTATTCCTTATTAACTATTTCTACTTCAATATCTTGTAGGGCTTGAGCTACTATCTCTGCTTGTCCTATTTGTTGGTTTTGCGTAAATATTTCAAAAGCTTGTTGATAGTAAATACGTGCTTGCGAGAGATTTTTAGGATTTCCAAGTTCTGGTTTTTCTGAGTCGTCGGGTAAGTTGAATAAGGCGTTGGCTTTGTTTGAAATTGTGTTAGCGTACTCTAGAGGTGTATCTTTAAGATTACGAACTTTTAGCGCTTCGTCATAAGCTGCGATCGCTCTTAAATTATTCTCCACAGGATGAGAACTCACTAAATATTGCAAAGCGTTACCTAAGTTATTTTGCAACATCGCATATTCTCTAGGATGGTCAATCAAATTAATATGCTTTAGTGCTACCTCAAATGATTGCACAGCTAACCCTTGACGCAAGTATTCCCGTTCTGATGCTAGGGGCATAGAAAGGTAAGCGATCGCAATATTGTTATACAAAATCGCGTATTCCTGGGGATAATCTTCCCAGGTAAACACCCGCAACGCCTCATGATAAGCCTGAATACTGTCAGTTATCCGCGCCAAATTGAACGGTACAAGCGACTGCAACACCAGCCCAAAATTCATCTGTGTCTCTGCTACTTCCTCTGGCAAAGCCAATTGCTGTAAAATCGGTAACGCTTCTTCATAACCGACTTTCGCTTGCATCAACAGTTGGTACTCAACATCCGGTATTGCCTGTAACGTCCCTGCCATTCCTACTTGCGCCCTGGCTTTTAGTAGGGGATACTCCTCACCACACATTTGATATGCCCGGTAATATAACCCAACTGCATTTCGCAAGTCTTGGGTAGCTTTGGGCTTTTTTTGAAAACCCTGTGCGATCTCAATCAGCATTTGGATTTTTTCCTCTGCTGAGGCTGACTCTGAAGCAACAGCTGCTAACGCAGCCTTCACTGCTGAATCTGTAATGCTGGGGGTCATAACTCTGCCGTACTCTAGCCAATTGGGAATTGAGTCCAACACCCATGAATGATCGAGACACGCTTTACGCGTCTCATCACGGGCCATACTGATTTACGCAGGCTTCGAGTCCTTTAGGCGGAATTCCCCTTTTTTGTCTGAGACTAGGATTAGTGACTGGGGGTTAAGGAAGAGTCTTCCCAGTACCCAATCCCTAGTCCCCAATCCCTAAAATATAAAACACCCTATTTCTAAAATTCTAGGGGGAAATTGCTAATATTAATGTCAGCTTTAAACACCTAATATTTTTTAAATACTTTTTGTATCATCATCTTATACAATTTAAATATTTTTTATTGAATTATTGACATACATAATATTTAGTGTACTTTAAATATTCGCCACGGGATCGTCGAAGTGTAAAATACATTCATCAACTGTAAAACAAGCTCCCTTGAATCCCCAGAGACTTAATTCGGTAACAATTACAGCCAAGTTCTTAGTACAGCATTTCATTAATTAGTAGCGAATTCTCCGCGCCTCTCTCCGTTTACCTCAGCGCCCCTACCCTGCAAGAAGGCGTTCGCGTAGCGTCTCGTAGAGAAGCGCCTATGCGTTTAAAGTTCAATCCTCAATTCGCCACGATTTTACGCAAAGCCGTACTTAGCTATAGTTTACATAAGTAAAAGGCGATCAGCGACAACAACAGCACCCAGATTTCTTACGAACGGCACAAAGCTCAGAAACAGAATGTGCCAACCTCCTTTGGTGAATCAGAGTTAGGGCAATATGTAGATAGATTATTAGCAGATGCAATTATTGCGATCGCCAAAACCTATCAAGCAGACAGCATAATTATCCCAAAACTCCGCGATATGCGTAAGCAAATCAGTATTTAATTTGCGAATGTAGAATCGGGATGACTGGATTCGAACCAGCGGCCCCTTCGTCCCGAACGAAGTGCGCTACCAAGCTGCGCTACATCCCGCCAAAAAAACGGCATTATAAATCCAAAATATCACAACCCGTGCCAAATGACAAAATTATATCTATATATAATCACTTCACCAAAGGCTTTGCTTGCTACCATAAAATTTGTACAACTTTAGTGGTAAAAGCGGATTGTGACTGTAAAACCAGACTGGTTGCGGGTGAAAGCACCTCAGCGTGAGCGCATCGGTAACGTTAAAGACATTTTGCGGGATTTAGCCCTCAATACAGTTTGCGAGGAAGCGTCCTGTCCGAATATTGGTGAATGCTTCAACGCTGGGACTGCCACGTTTTTGATTATGGGCCCGGCTTGTACACGCGCTTGTCCGTACTGCGATATTGATTTTGAGAAAAAACCCAAACCACTAGACCCCACAGAACCTACACGACTAGCTCAAGCTGTTCGCCGCCTGAACCTTAATCATGTAGTCATCACTTCTGTAAACCGAGATGACTTGCTTGATGGTGGTGCATCTCAGTTTATGGCGTGTATTGATGCAGTCAACTCTGTTTCACCCAACACCACAATTGAGGTGCTAATTCCTGACTTATGCGGTAATTGGAATGCTCTGGAGTTAATTCTACAAGCTGCGCCAGAGGTATTAAACCACAATACCGAAACTGTTCCACGCCTATATCGCCGGGTGCGTCCCCAAGGAAAGTACGATCGCACATTAGAATTATTGCAACGCACTCGTCAACTTTCTCCTAGCACATACACTAAATCCGGGATCATGGTTGGACTGGGTGAAACTGATGCCGAAATTCGCCAAGTCATGCAAGACTTACGATCTGTGGATTGCGACATTTTGACCATTGGGCAATATCTCCAACCCAGTCAAAAACACTTGCAGGTAAATGAATTTGTCAATCCAGAACAATTTGCTGACTGGAAAGCATTCGGCGATGAAATCGGATTTTTACAAGTCGTTTCTTCACCATTGACAAGAAGCTCATATCATGCAGAACAAGTCAGGGAATTGATGGAACGTTACCCACGCTCAAAAGTTAGGAGTTAGGAATTAGGAGTTATGAGTGAGCAGATGTACTCCAACACAAAACTTTCCGTTGCAATTCTTGGTGCAGGTGCTTGGGGTGCATCTTTGGCAAATCTCGCCGCCGCAAATGGTCATCAGGTGCGCCTGTGGTCGCGTCAAGGTTCCCAAACTCTCCAAGCAGTTTTAAAAGATGTCCAAATAGTTCTGTCTGCGATCTCAATGATTGGTGTGAGAGATGTTGCTTCCCAAGTTGAGTCTTTCCCCCTTTCTCCAGAGACAATTTTTGTGACGGCGACGAAAGGCTTAGATCCCCAAACCACCTGCACGCCTTCACAAATTTGGCAAACAGTATTCCCTAACTATGCAGTGGTTGTTTTGTCTGGGCCTAATTTATCAAAAGAAATTCAAATGGAATTACCAGCAGCCACGGTGGTAGCCAGTAATATTCCCACGGCTGCGGAAGTAGTGCAGTTAGTATTTTCTTCTCATCGTTTCCGGGTATATACCAATCCCGACCCCTTGGGCGTGGAACTGGGGGGAACACTGAAAAATGTGATTGCGATCGCAGCGGGTGTGTGCGATGGTTTACAACTGGGAACCAATGCCAAAGCTGCTTTAGTCACCCGTGGACTGACAGAAATGGTTCGCATCGGCAACAACTGGGGTGCGAAGACGGAAACATTTTATGGTTTATCAGGTCTAGGAGATTTGTTAGCAACGTGCAACAGTCCCTTAAGTCGCAATTACCAAGTCGGCTACCAACTAGCTGGTGGTAAGTCACTTACAGAAACTCTCGCAAATTTACAAGGAACTGCTGAAGGAGTGAACACTTGCCGAGTTTTGATGCAACGAGCCAAGCAACAAAACATCGCAGTCCCAATTACCGAGCAAGTTTATCGGTTACTTCAAGGCGAAATCACACCCGGACAAGCACTTGATGAACTGATGTTGCGAGATATCAAGCCAGAGTACAACTAACTTTGCTGGCTTACAAGATCCCCGACTTCTTAAAGAAGTCAGGGATCTGACCACATTGAAATTGACGGGTTAGCAGGACACGAAGAGAGTATTTAATAACTTTCCCACCTCTTCTATCTCCGTGTCGAGAGAATTTTTGCCGTTAATGCTAATCACTTCCCCGATATCTATTAGTTCTACTTATACCTGAATAATCCTGAGAAAAAATTGGTAAATCGTCAGGATATTACTTTTGTCGCCATGTAAATGTGACTATGCCAATTATAAAGATGACATTCACTGAAGGATGTTTATACTGTGTTACAAAAGTTACTATCAAAAAACCATCAAAGTTGAAATGTTAACTAAGTAGTTGAAATATTGAAAGCCTAGCTGTGAATTTAAATAGCTATTGGTTGAATCAAAAGTTTAGTAGCCGATTAAGTTCAGTAATCCTGTATCCAATAAAACCATTACAGTTAATTTCTAAAAAAATTGTAATGGAACGTTCAACCATGTTAGTTCATCGTGAATCACGGGAACAATAGCAACAGTTGAATAGCTGACCGTAATCTAAGCTGACCGAAATCTATTGTTACCTGGAGCCATTGAGACGATCTTTATGCCAGCAACATCTTTTTATACAGACGCCCCCTACAACACCAAAAAGTCTAGCCAGGCTTTGGACTCGGATCTCACGGTTGACGAAAGTGAGTTATCGGTAGATGACCTACAGGAGCTAGAGATGGCTTCTGTTGACAATGCTAACTTTGCTGCTAGCACCAACCGTCGGAGTACAGACCTAGTACGTCTATATCTTCAAGAAATTGGTCGGGTTCGCTTGTTGGGGCGCGATGAAGAGGTTTCAGAAGCTCAAAAAGTCCAACGCTACTTGCGGATGCGGATAGTACTTGCTAACGCCGCCAAGCAAGGGGATGCAGTGATTACGCCCTATCTTCGGTTAATTGAAGTTCAAGAACGTCTTACTTCCGAACTGGGACATCGGCCATCTTTGGAAAGATGGGCTGCCACTGCTGATATAGTTTTATCCGATCTCAGACCGACTTTGGCAGATGGCAAACGTCGCTGGGCAGAAATCGCCAAGTTGACTGTAGAAGAGTTGGAGCAAGTTCAGTCCCAAGGACTCCAAGCAAAAGAACACATGATTAAGGCGAATCTTCGCTTAGTTGTGTCTGTTGCTAAGAAGTATCAAAATCGTGGTTTGGAATTGTTAGATTTAGTTCAAGAAGGGACATTAGGTTTGGAGCGGGCTGTAGAAAAATTTGATCCAACTAAAGGTTATCGCTTTAGTACTTATGCTTACTGGTGGATTCGTCAGGGTATTACACGGGCGATCGCTACTTCTAGTCGCACGATTCGTCTACCGGTTCACATCACTGAAAAGTTAAATAAAATCAAAAAAGCCCAACGCAAAATTGCTCAAGAAAAAGGTCGCACCCCTACTTTAGAAGATTTAGCAACTGAGTTAGAGATGACACCGACCCAAGTAAGAGAAGTTTTGTTGCGGGTTCCTCGCTCCGTTTCTTTGGAAACTAAGGTAGGCAAGGATAAAGACACTGAGTTAGGCGAATTACTTGAGACTGACAGTGTAACTCCAGAAGAGATGTTAATGCGAGAATCTTTACAAAAAGATTTGCATCATCTTCTGTCAGATTTGACTAGCCGGGAGCGCGATGTAATTCTGATGCGGTTTGGTTTGGCAGATGGTCATCCTTATTCTTTAGCAGAAATTGGCCGCGCTCTTGACTTATCGCGCGAACGAGTCCGCCAAATTGAATCTAAGGCTTTGCAAAAGCTACGTCAACCCAAGCGCCGCAACCTGATCCGCGACTATTTGGAGTCTTTAAGTTAGTCATTTGTCATTAGTCATTTGTCATTAGAAAACTGCACTTGACAAATGACTAGGTACAAAGGGCTGATTTGATCCCCAGCTCAAAAGCCTCTTAGAAGCTTGTAGCAAATAATTTGTATTTAATTTTACAAGAGTTTCCCTAAACCTTTGCTCAGATATCTTAAAGGTAGGGATAAACTCAGCAATTCAAAATTCACTCATTCAAAATTCAAAGTCAAGGGATGTAATCGTTACAAACATCCTAACTATTAGCTGTATGCAAATTAAATGCACTACAGCTTATTACTTGAATTGTGAGCAAGATTTTATAAATTGTTCTTAAGTATTTAGTAAATATTGTCAATAAGCAATGATTGTTGCAAATTGCTCAAAAGATTTGTTATATTCTCAATTAACGATATTTGTTGAGAAATATTAGTATGACTGTCTACACAACTACTTCACTCAAGGCAGAACTGAACGATCGAGGCTGGCGTTTAACTCCCCAGCGCGAAACAATTTTACACATTTTTCAAGAACTTCCGCAAGGCGAACATCTGAGTGCTGAGGATCTTTATCATCGGCTAGAAACTGATGGTGAAGGGATCAGTCTGTCAACTATTTATCGAACTTTGAAGTTGATGGCAAGGATGGGAATTTTACGGGAACTAGAATTGGGCGAGGGACATAAGCATTATGAGATCAACCAGCCCTATCCCCACCATCACCATCACTTAATTTGTGTTCGGTGCAACTCAACTATTGAGTTTAAAAATGACTCAATTTTAAAAATTGGGTCAAAAACCGCTCAAAAAGAAGGTTTTCACCTGCTGGACTGTCAAATGACCATTCATGCAGTGTGTCCCAAGTGCCAACGGGCGCTGATGCCGCTTTAACACTTGGGTGAATAAATTGAAACTACTCAAATTAACCAAATAAATGGAATCTGAGCAGTTCGTAATTTGCTGTTACTGGAGGCAAGCAACCAGTTGGGAACTGATACTAACGACACCAAAGCGGATGTTAAAATCGTCCGCTCTTAAGATCCTTGAGGCTAATGCCGTAGAATTCTTGGGCTTGTTTAATCGCTTTTTTGGTGTCATCTGCCATCACACCATTCAGCTTGCCTTTATAAAAACCCCGCTCCCGTAGTCGGGTTTGAATTTCTAAAGTATTAAATTCGCTTTTGCTAGCAGTATTAACTGAGCTATATAACTTAGCTCGTGTAGTTGGGCCAGCAACACCACTTGCTGCTAAGAAATTAGCTGCCTGAAATCTTCGTACAGCATCGGCAGTATAGGGGCCATAGTAGCCATTTGGTTCTCCCTCTAAATATCCTGCCTGGATCAATTGTTCTTGAACAATTCTAACTGGCTCACCGCGATCGCCTACACGAAGTTTGTCTCGATTGACTACCTTTTTGGGAGCCTCTTCTCCGTCACCGATGCCAACTCCCGGCAATTTACCCAATGTTGCTGGGCCTGCAATTCCATCAACGCTTAATTTGTAAGAATCTTGGAACCGCTTGACAGATTCTTCGGTAATTGGGCCAAATATACCTGTAGCGTTTCCGTAATAAAAGCCTGCGATTCTTAACCGTTCTTGCAAAGCTCTGACATCTTCACCTTCATCCCCCTTAGCAAGGTAGTTGGAATTGCGGCGCTTGCTGGTGGCTGAACTAGTAGTGCTGGGCTTTTTCGCTTGTATAGCTCTAGTTGCGGACTTTTTCCCTTGCCAACTTTCTAATTTTTGCAGGGTACTTGCTCTAACAATGCCGTCCACAGGTAAACCAGCGGCCTTTTGGAAGCGCCGCACAGCTTCTTGTGTGGATGCGTCATATACTTGGGTAACAGAAGATTGGTAAAAACCTGCTGTTTTCAACTTTTGTTGTAGATTTCTGACAGAAGGGCCTTGATCGCCTTTTTCCAGTGCCATGACGCTACTGACGGCGCCAAGAATAGATAAAGACAGAGCAAGGGGCAACATATACTTCCAAGCCCTACCAGAAAGCCTTTTCCAGTCTGGTGCAGCTGCGTCCTTAAACAAAGAACTGAGCCAGACCAATTCAGTGGGTGTGCTATCTTCGTAGGCGAAAGCTAGGTGCAAATACGCAAGATTCTCCATATTTTTTTCCTACACCATTGATTTTTCTTCGATAACCGCTTCAGCTTGATGTACTAGGTTCCTCAAAGCTTCTAATGTTCCTATATTTACATCCTCCCACAAATTGCGCTTGTGTGCTTCTAATAATTTTTCAGCAATATCACGCAGAGCGTAAGGGTTCTTTTCCTGAATAAATTCTGACACAATTGGGTCGAGTAAATAAGCGTCTACTATGCCTTGATACATGTAATCTTCGACACATTTAGCTGTTGCATCGTAGGCGAATAGATAATCTACCGTCGCCGCCATTTCAAAGGCACCTTTGTAACCGTGGCGCATGACTCCAGCAATCCACTTGGGATTAACTACACGAGAACGATACACCCGTGAAATTTCTGCTTTCAGTTGGCGGACTCGTGGTTGGGCGGGTATAGAATTATCACCAAAATAAGTTTGGGGATTTTTCCCTTGTAGAGAACGCACCGCTGCCGTTAAGCCACCCTGAAATTGGTAATAATCATCAGAATCGAGTAGGTCGTGTTCGCGGTTATCTTGATTGTGCAGGACAATTTGCATTTGCGCCAAGCGTTGCTCGAAGGCTTCTGTATTGGGGAGTGGGGAGTGGGGAGTGGGGAGTGGGGAGTGGGCATTGGGCATTGGGGATGGGGCATTGGGAATTTTAGCCTCCCCTGCTTCCCCTGCTCCCCCTGCTCCCCCTGCTCCCCCAGCTTCCCCTGCTCCCGAAGAGTAGGCGTAAGAACTCCAGTTAATGTAGGCGCGGGCTAAATCTTGGTCGTCTGTCCAGTTTTGCGATTCGATTAAACCTTGGAGTCCGGCGCCGTAAGCACCTGGACGAGAACCAAAGATGCGATAGCGCGATCGCACCACGGCTTGTTCTAAAGTTAATCCTTGGCTTGTCCACAAATTAGTCTCTTGGCGAACTGTATCCGCGAGGGGGTTTTGTTCTGGCGGTTCATCTAAGTCTGCTACTGCTGACACTGCTTGATCGAATAAGTCAATTAAGTTAGGAAAAGCATCCCGGAAGAATCCCGAAATTCGCAAGGTGACATCTACACGGGGACGCCCTAAAATCGCTAAGGGCAAAATTTCAAAATCTACTACTCGCCGTGCTGCACCATCCCATACAGGTTGAACTCCGAGTAAAGCCAAGGCTTCAGCAATGTCATCACCACCTGTTCTCATGGTGGCTGTTCCCCACATTGATAAACCTAGTGTTTTGGGATACTCACCATGTTCTTGAGTGTAATATTCTACAAGGGTTTCAGCAGCTTTTCTGCCGATATCCCAAGCTGTCTCTGTGGGAATGGCGCGAATATCGACAGAATAAAAGTTTTTCCCTGTTGGTAGAACTTCGGGGCGGCCGCGTGTGGGTGCGCCAGATGGAGCACTTGGAACGTAACCGCCATCAAGTCCGTGTAATAAGTGGGTGATTTCTTCGTGGGTTTGTTGTAAGGCTGGAAGGAGGCGATCGCGTATCCAGGTAGAGACGCGATTCATCGCGTCTGTGCTGGGGGGGGAGACGCGATGAATCGCGTCTGTACAAGATTCCTGATTCCTGATTTCTAAATTCTGAATTCTGAATTCTGAGTCCTGATTTATTAGTTTTTCTACTAGAAGGGCGGCGTGTTCTTCTAGCACTTCGACGATATCACCGAGGGTACGGCATTCTGTGCCATTGACTATTGAGTATTCACCACTAGTCATTGACAAATCGGCTGTGAGGGGGTCGAAGTCTAAACCCCAATCTTGAGCTATGGCACGGGTAATACCTGAAGAATGGCGATTGGGTATGCGAGCGATCGCTACTATTAAATCCCTTAATTGCCGTCCTTGGGGACATTGCCCAAAAATGTGCAAGCCATCGCGGATTTGGGCTTCTTTTAATTCACACAGATAGCCACCTATGGAATTCAAAATTAAAAATTCAAAATTAAAAATTTCTTCGTTTTGAATCCCCAAATCCTGGTGTAAATTTTCTTTGATTACCAGTTCGCGGATGCGATCGCGAATCACTGGCAAACGCGAAGGATCTAAACTGTCTGCTTCATAATACTCATCAATTAAATTTTCTAACTGTTGCAAAGAACCGTAGAGTTCTGCACGAGTCATCGGCGGCGTTAGGTGATCTATAATCACCGCTTGAGCGCGACGTTTGGCTTGGGAACCTTCACCAGGGTCATTGACAATAAACGGGTACAGGTGGGGAAGTGCGCCGAAAGCTACTTCTGGATAACAATTACTCGATAAAGCCACACTTTTACCCGGTAGCCATTCTAGATTTCCGTGTTTTCCCACATGAACTATAGCATCAGCACCAAAACATTCTCTGACCCAATAGTAGAAAGCTAAATAAGCATGAGTTGGTTCTAAATCCGGTGCATGATAATTCAAACTGGGGTCATGATCATAACCCCTTGCTGGCTGAATTCCCACGAAAATGTTGCCGAGTTGAATTCCGGGAATGGGGATTGGGGATTGGGGATTAATTATTCTTCTCTGCTCCCCCTGCTCCCCCTGCTTCCCCTGCTCCCCCTGCTCCTCTGCCCCCCTGCCCCCCTGCTCCCCTGCTTCTTCCCCAGTCCCCACTCCCCACCTTGCACTAATACCCTGCTGCACTGCTGGCGGCAATGAAGCGAAATATTCTTGATATTCTTCCCAAAAAACACTTTGGTGTACCGGAAGCCATTCTCTACCTTCTGGGTCGTTAGTTACACCATCTGTCAGCCGTTGAATCAACTCGTCTCCTTGAGCAGGTGGATTTTGTACTTCATACCCAGCTTGATGTAAAGCTTGCAGGATTTCTACACAACTAGCTGGGGTGTCGAGTCCCACACCATTGGCAAGGCGGCCATTGCGGTTGGGGTAGTTTGCTAGAATTAAGGCAATTCGCCGTTCCTGAGGTGGTTTGGAACGTAGACGCGCCCAATTTGCTGCTAGGTTAGCAACGAATTCGATGCGATCGCTCACTGGTTCATAAATTACCACATCTGTTTCTAAATGGGGATTACGAGTTTGCAATGCTTTAAAAGACACAGCACGAGTAATAATCCGCCCATCTACTTCTGGTAGCGCCACATTCATCCCAATATCACGGGGAGAAAGCCCTTGAAACTGTGACTCCCACTGCTCAATTGACCCGCCACTGAGGATTACCTGCAACACAGGCACATCTAATTTTTGCCACAGGTCGGTTTGGGGTGTTTCGCTTTCTAAGCGTGCTAGAGAAAAACTGGTGGTATTCAGCAGCACGGCTATTGATTCGGCTTCTTTGGGTTGGAAAAATTCACTCAACTCAACTTGAACATCAGGTTCACGTAATGAGGAAACAAACACTGGCACTGGTTGTAAATTTTTCTGTACCAAAGCTTCGCATAAAGCATCAATTACTTTAGTATTTCCAGCTAAATAATGAGCGCGGTAGAAAAGGATGCCGATTTTGGGCATTGGGCATTGGACATTGGGCATTGGGCATTGGGCATTGGGCATTGGGAATTGGAAGCCATGAGGTTCCAAGGTGGATGAACGGAGTTTTGAGGTGGATGAACGGAGCTCTAACTCTCTTCTACCCCTCTGCTCCCCTGCTCCCCTGCTCCCCTGCCCCTCTGCTCCCCACTCATACAATCCCACACGCCCAATTGGCTGCGGTGGTGGGGGATTATATGCAGTTAACAGGCAACTATCAGAGATAAATTGCAGAGCATTAACGAGATTTTCCACGCCACCTTCGCTAAAATACTGCCATACCTGGTTAACAACACCCAAGGGCACGGTAGACTGGGAAATTAAATCGGGATCAAAAGCGTCATCCCCTGGCATTACAATAAGGGTTCTACCATTACGTTGCACAATTTCTTGGACTACTTCTAAACCATAACCCCAGTAAGAACGTCCTCCTAATAGGCGCAAAATAATGACTTGGGCAAGTTCTAAAACTTGCTCTCCATAAGTATCTATACTTAATTGTTGCTGCAACTGCAACAGGTTAGCGACTCTTAATGCAGGAAAGCCTGCGGGTAATTTTGTTACCGCAGCTGCCAAGGTTTGAATGTCAGTATCAGCAGCCGTAATCAAGACGAAAGGCGCGGGAGTTTGTTCTAAAAAAGTTAAACCCTCTGACTGATTCCATCCACCCGATGTGCTACTTATACGATGCATAATCCTGTCTTACCGTTTTAAAATTGTTGGTTAGTAGATAATCAAAACAAACTTTTTCCCTGGATTCAGCCCCCTCTTACCAAAATGACTGAAAATGCTTAGTTCTCCTGATTTGAGCTTTTCTCGAACCTTGCCTATTGTTGTATTTAATCAGCTTGGGGAATTGTTAGAACAGATGGCTCAAACGGTGGGAAGTGCTGCTCTAGTACTGACTGAAGCTGTGCTGGTGCGGATTTGCATACCCGTAGAATGGCAAAGCCAAAGGTTTACGCTAGTGGTTTCCGAGCAGTTTAGTGCCCTTTTGGTAGGAAATTTAGCGCCGGGGGAGCAGGGGGATGGGGGAGATGAGGGAGATGAGGGAGGACAAGTAACCACTGAGGACTTAGCACTCAATGCTAGGTTGACGTTTAATTTAGAGGCGATCGCTTCTTTTGTCTACGAGTTGAGAGACTTGTTTGAGTGTGATTCCTCCACTTACCAAAATCTTGAAGGCTATCGCCAAATTATTCGACTCAATGATGCTACGCTCCAAAGTCAATTCACGCTGTTGTTATTAGAATATCTCCTAACTCAGCCAAACCAAGAAATAATAGCACCTCCAAGCCCAATTGGGCCAGCAGTTTATATCTGTCAGCCAGTGGAAGATGCTTTAAAAAAACAGATTTCTCAAGAGCAGCTATTAAATCAGGTAACAACCCAGATCCGCAAAAGCCTGGATTTACCGGTGATTATGGCAACGGCAATTACACAGGTGCGTGACTTTTTGGAATTAGACAGATTAGTAATTTATAAATTTGCAGGTTCCCAAGTTAAGGCTCAACAATACGATTCTGACACTATTCCCCTCAATGAAACGGCACTACCAACAGATATGGAACTATCAGTTAGGGAATCTGCTGAAATCTATTTTTCTATACACGATAACAACGGTAAACACTTGCCTTTTGTATCAGTCAATAATCAACCTCTACTAGGAGACTGCCAAAAGAATGGAGGTTATATTGTATATGAAGCCCGTGCTACAGATGCTATTACATCGGTGTTGAATTACACGGAAAAAAATTGCTTTATCCGCACCTCTCAGTGTTGGGAGAAGTATCGCCAAGGCTTTATTTTAGGTGTGGATGATGTCGAAAAAACTTATGCTCTGGAAGAGTGTTTGTTGAATTTTTTAAGGGAGTGCCAAGTTAGGGCTAAGTTGGCTGCACCGATTATGTTTGAGGACAAACTGTGGGGATTGCTGATTGCTCATCAGTGCGATCGCCCACACCAGTGGAATGATAGCGAAAAAAAATTGCTGGTTGCGATCGCAGAACAATTAGCGATCGCTATTCACCAAGCTGAGTTAATGCAAACCCTCACCCAAGAAAAACAAACTCTCGAACAACGAGTTATTGAGCGCACAATGGCTCTACGTGATGCTCTCCTAGCCGCCGAAGCTGCTAGCCGGATCAAAAGTGAATTTCTCGCTACTATCACTCATGAATTGCTCACGCCTTTAACTTATGTGATTGGGATGTCATCTACATTGTTACGCTGGCCTTTGGGTGAATTGAGTCAACGACAACGGGGTTATCTGCAAAAAATTCACGACAGTGGAGAACATTTATTAGAAATGATTAATGACATCCTCGATTTATCGCAAATCGAGGCTGGTAAGACGGCTTTAAATATTTCGGAATTTTCTTTGGTGAATGTTGCCGAAAATGCTATCAAGTCATTGCAAAAAAAAGCAACGAGCGAACAAATTAATCTTAACCTTGATTTGCAAATCAATCCCAGGTGCGATCGCTTTATCGGCGATGCAAAACGAGTAGAACAAATCCTCTGGAATCTGTTAACTAATGCGATTAAATTCACCCCTGAAAGTGGTAGCGTTACTTTACGTCTTTGGGTGGAAGATAATACTGCTATTTTTCAAGTGGAAGATACGGGGATTGGCATTCCTGAAGAACAATTACCATTACTATTTGAAAAATTTCAGCAACTCGATACACCCTATCGCCGCCGCTACGAAGGCACTGGGCTGGGATTGGCTTTAACTAAACAACTTGTAGAACTCCATCGCGGTCGAATTGAAGTAGAATCAACTGTAAGTATTGGCTCAATTTTTACTGTGTGGATACCAACTCAGGCAATGAGAGTGGGGAGTTAGGAGTACAGACGCGATTAATCGCGTCTGTACAAGAGTTTGGAGCTTTGAGGGTTAGGACATTAAGAGATGATAAAACTTAGACACCAAAAGACTTTTCACCCAGTCCCCAGTCCCTTGCTATATCTCTTCCTAGAACGCCTATTATGATTTTAAGACTGCTAGGAGAATTCGCATTAGTTCTTCTAAATCTTCTGGAACTCTATAACTATTAATTGCTAATTCAAAATGTTTGTTCGCTCTATCTAATCTAGCAAACTGCCATATCTTACCTGTAGTTACAGAACCGATCAAAATAGGTTGCTCTGTAATTGCAGGAGATTCTTCCCACTGATCTAGCGCTATCATTTCGGCAACTAATTGAGTGAATCCTCTAGTTAAATCCTCATATTTAGCTTCAACTACTAACAATTGATTTGTTTGATAAGTTCTAATTAGATAATCTAAATTTCCCTGAAGTAGATTAGAAACTTTGATGCCAAATTCAATTCTAATCTGAACATTTGTATAATGAATTAACTCTAAGACTACCTTAGATATTATTACTTCTCTTCTTGCCAACTCCGTAGTTAAAGGTACATGAGGCAGTACTTCAGTAATTCTATCTCTTAGTTCAGCTAACCTATCTAACTCTCCTTGATATAGTGGTAAGATTAAATTAACTAGGACTAATTTATACCCGAAATAATCAGCTAAGTCTTCTGAATAATAACCATTTTCAAAATACTTACTAAAGGTATAATTTTGATTAGGATCTAACTTCACTTGAGACACCTCTACTTTCTAAAAACTCTATCTGCTTGCAGTCACACAAGAAGGTTAAGCTTGCGTGGCTGACGTGGATATGAGTTGATGCACACCTTGGACATTGCTCCCGCGATGTCTACGACGGGCTATGCCTACGCTCAAATTCATACTTTAATTATGCAATGCCAATTTTTTATTTTGAGGCTAGGCTAATTAGCATTTTTTCAAAGATTTTCAACACAGGCTCCTCTCCATTGTCTCTAGTGAAAATACTAAATTGGGGGTGACAATTGATTTCAATCAACCAATATTGGTTATCTCGATCTAATACGATATCCAAACCACCATAATCAAGGTCTAATTCTTCAAAAACTGGTTTAGCAAAATTAGCAATCTCTGACAATATTTGTGGATCGTTGATATACTTTGCTTTTGCACCATTCCAGTGTAGAGGACTGAGATTACCCGTAAACGTCGCATTGCTTATATCTTTTTCATAAGTAAGGACTAACTCTTTATTTAAGAAAACCGCTCTATACTCAGATTTTATGTGAATGAATTCTTGAGCGAGAGCGACGTAATCATACTTTTTAAAATTGATATTAAAAATCTCTTTTAAAGCAGTTTCAATTTCATGTTGATTATGGCATAAAAAGACGTTATGTCCGCTCGCACCGGAATTCCTTTTAACAATCACGGGTGTTTCAAAATTTTCCTTGATTTCTAATACAATATCTTGAATAGTTGAGAATTTTAAGTAAATCTTATACTCAATGTCACAAAAAGGAGAAAGAAAACCTACAGTCCGAGGAAGTTTAATTTTTTTCTTTAAAACATGGTAAGTGTATTCTTTGTCTTTTATCAGGTATGCTACTGCTTGATTAATTAACGGAGTGCTATAGTTACAAAAATAATGCAGTTTATTATTTAGTTTAATTTTAATTAAGTTTTCAGCAGGATGAATAATTTCATAACTGATGTTTAAGTTTTTACAAGCTTTGAGCAATAGCGAAACATTGTCTAACATAAATACTTAAAGTTAAACGTCTAAATTACGAATTACGTTAGCGCAGCGTTAGCGACGCAGGAGCGTCATTACAAATTACGAATTATTTAACTTGCTGTTTGCCGTTTAAAAATTACTATCTCAGTCCCAACAACCGGGTTACGAGCTATTAGCCTATTTTGGGAGTCGATAATTTCTAAATGAGTAAAATCAAGTTCTTGAGAGCGTTGTAATATCTTTGCAGCTAGGTTATCTTGCTGAGATTCATTGAGAATGTACCAATCATCACTAATTTTGACAGTCAAGTTACTTGTACGGAAGTTGGCTTGAATTGACTTTATCAGACCAGAGGCAATGCGATCGCTAATTTCAGCTACCTGATTTTCAATAGCCGCAATCAAAGCTTGTTCAGGTGTCAATTCTATGATTGGTGTTGGGATTGGCGTTGGCGTAGGAATTGGTTCCGGTTCCGGCGTTGGTGGCGTAATTTGTACTTCTGGCGGCGGTGTAATTTCCTCTGGTGGCTGTGGTGGCTGTGGTTCTGGTGCGACTGACTCTGGTGGAGTAGTTACCGTTGGTGTTGGTATGGGAACCTCTTCAACCGGGGGAACAGTTGCTACTTCCGTAGGTTTACCAGTAAAGACAGTCGTAGTCGTCCAAACGAGAATTACAGCAATTCCAGTCACAATTCCCGTCAAAGCTGTATCTGATAACTTTGTTGACAAATTTGATGGTAAAAACAAGCGGATTGTCCTTAACAATCCACCCCACCACAACTGAAGCTGCTGAAAAAAACCAGGTTTTTCCTCAGTACCGGGTGGGGGTGCTGTCTCCAGTTTTTCCACCGTTACTTCTAAAACCCCAATCGTCTTTTGGAGAAGTTGGATAATTTTAGCCTTCCAAAATGGCTGAACTCTCTGGTAAGGTTTTTGGGGAGGTTGAGTTATCTGCTCATCCGTCGGTTTTGACTGATTGTCTTGTGACATGGAACTTTCACCAAAAGCAGCGAATCAAAGACAAACAACGTACATTATTACTGGTGCTGCCTTCTTTTGCCTTAATGTATCACTTCATTGCTCATTGTTTCCGCTAAACTGACTATTTATTAAATTTGGTGACTTATGAAACTCAAACGCCGTCAATTTGTATTTTTAAGTAGCGTTAGCGCCATTAGTACAGGATTTTTCAGCTGGATGTTTGCTCATCAAAATCATCAAAGTGCTGATATTAGCGATTCAACAACAGCTATAGCCGCCAACCCAGCCAAAAAAGACTTGTTATTACGTTTTGTGTCTGTAGCAGATACGGGAACTGGGGCTAAAGGACAGTATGCTGTGGCTAGAGCGATGAATGCGTATCATCAGAAAAATCCTTATGATTTAGTCGTTTTAGCTGGAGACAACATTTACAATAACGGCGAAATCGAGAAAATTAATGCAGTTTTTGAGCGTCCCTATCAAGGTTTACTCAAGCAAGGTGTAAAATTTCAGGCTTGTTTAGGTAATCACGATATTCGTACCGCCAACGGCGATCCACAAGTCAAGTATGCTGGCTTTAATATGAAGGGACGTTACTATACATTTCGCCGGAAAACTGTACAGTTTTTCGCTTTAGATACTAATAGTAATGCTGATTGGAAAAACCAGCTAAGTTGGTTAGAAAAAGAATTAAGTATTAGTAATGCTCCTTGGAAAGTAGTGTTTGGTCATCATCCGATTTATTCATCGGGTCATTATGGGAGTAATCCAGATTTTATTAAAACTTTTACTCCTCTATTTCAAAAATACGGCGTTCAACTTTACATTAATGGTCACGAACATAGTTATGAACGTACTCGTGCTATTGATGGTACAACTTACTTAATTTGTGGTGCAGGTGCTGGTAATCGTCCTGTAGGACGTTCCGAGTGGACAGGGTATTCTACCAGTGATTTAAGTTTTGCCTCTTATGAAGTGTATAAAGATAGAATAGAAATAAGTGCGATCGCTACTAATAATCGCGTTTTTGACAAAGGTATTGTACACTGAACTAATTGTTTTTCGTCGCTGATAGATTATTCTCCTTGAGACAAATTATTTTTTATTTTAACAGATGAAGCGTCTTCTGAGGAGTTAATAAGCCTAGATTGGATAAATTAAAAGCTATTTATGACTGAATCATGAAAAAATTATACATTTTAATTGGTATCTGCATAGTCTTGTTTTTCAACTTGGTGTTTTCTAATATTTCTTCGGCTCAAATTACAGATCCGATTCCTGAAAAGATTGAAAAATCAGAGATTTCCGTAGGGATACAAGAAGTTGTACAAATCCCCAAAAGCCCTATATCGCCTGGGAAAGAAGAAATCGCCAGATTGAATATGTTAGCCAATACAGGTGATGGTAGCGGTAGGTTATTCGTCAATGATATGCGTGGCAAACTCTATGTAATTAATAATAATAAAGCCTCAGTTTACATGGATTTAAAGCGATTACTATACTTTTTTACTGATAAAACCCTTCAACAAGGTTTTTCTTATTTCGTTTTCCATCCAGAATTTAGCCAAAATGGAATTTTTTATACTGTACACAGCGAAGAAAAAAATAACTCAATTCCTGATTTTCCTGTTAGAAAAAAAATTATTAATAATGCAGGTAAAATTATCAAAAGTTCTCACCATGACGTAATTCTAGAATGGAAAACTACTAATCCTGCTGCTAATACTTTTTCTGGAACTTTTCGAGAAATTCTGCGGATTGAACAGCCATATCCAGACCATAATGTTGGGCAATTGGGCTTTAATCCTAATGCTAAACCTAGAGATGTTGATTATGGAATGTTGTACATTGCTACAGCAGACGGAGGAAGTGACGGCTTTCCTGTCAGCAATACAGATCCTCTAAATAATGGACAAGACCTGAGTACACCTCTAGGAAAAATTCTGCGTATAGATCCTTTTGGTAAGAACAGCGCTAACGGGAAGTACGGTATCCCTAAAGATAATCCTTTTGCTCAGGATGACAACCCCAAAACTTTAGGGGAAATTTGGGCTTATGGGTTACGTAATCCCCATCGTTTTAGTTGGGATAGAGGTGGCGAAGGCAAGATGTTAATTGTTGATATCGGTCAAGCTTTCATTGAAGAAATAAATCTTGGGATCAAAGGTGCTAATTACGGATGGGGGAATCGTGAGGGAACGTGGCTGATAGATGAAAAGAATGAGAATGTTCTATTTCCTTTACCTAAAGATGATGCCAAGTATGGTTACACATATCCGGTTGCTGAATATGACCATGATAAACCTGCTAATTGGCAGGGTTCTTATGCGGTTGCGATCGCAGGTGGTTATGTTTACAGAGGTAAAGCCATTCCGAAATTAGTAGGCCAGTATATTTTTGCTGACTTTGGCAACGATGGACGCTTTTTTCATGTACCAGTGGATAAACTTGTTAATGGGAAACAGGCAAAGATTAAAGAGCTTAGACTTTTTGATGGTAAAAAAGAAACTTCTTTTCTAGAAATCATTGCTAGTAAACGTTCTGATGTCAGATTTGGGGTAGACGAAGAGGGGGAAATTTATGTAACCTCTAAGAGCGATGGTAAGGTGAGAAAACTTGTGCGATCGCCGGACTTGTAAGAAATGCGGGTAAAACCCCCACTGTGTAAGCATTAAATGAATGACAACAATTTGTCACAACAACAAATAATTAGTCACTGTAGAGATATTATTCAATTAAAATCAGCTTAGTTAGATGACTCAGCAAGAACTTCCTTCTGCGATCGCCAATATTGTAGAATCATCTCAAACACCAGAGGCTCTATTTTCTGCACTATTACCAGCGGTAAGTGATTTTTTACAGTCTGACAGATGTTTTCTATACCTGCACAATCCACAGAAGAACCTTGGTAGAGTTGCCTTTTGTTGGGTTCGCACTCCAGATGTACCTACTGTTTATAATGAAGAATGGGCAGCACAACCCTCAACTTTAGTAGATGAAGATCCGATGTTTGCGGCTGCGCTACGTGCTGAACCTTCAATCTTTGTAGAAGATGTAGAAACTGCTGATTCTCAAGTTTTAAATCGGGAATTTGAGCAGAAGAATTTTGGACATCGTGCCCTTATTCATGCCCATATCCGCCAGGATGGGCAACTATGGGGAATTTTACAACCATGCATTTTTGGTCATCCCAGAATTTGGACTGAATATGAACGAGGGGTGATTAATAATCTTGTCGAAAAAATTACACCTTTTGCAGTTGATTATGTCAAGTCTGCTTTTGAATAGTTGTTTTTGATTATCGATTTCTTAGCTATAGAGTAAATTACGTTCAGCCTAGTTAAAACTATGAAAGTCAAGCGCCTGAAAATGCAATCCTTCCGTGGAATCGGCGATTTGACCCTGGAGTTTGATGAAACGGGGCCAACGGCACTAATTGGTATTAACGGCGTTGGGAAATCGAGCATTCTTGATTGTCTAGCTATTTTTCTATCACAGTTTACAGCATATATTCAAAGTTCTTCGGATTCCATACGTTTTTTTAATAATAAAGACATTAGTAATGGCTGTGAGGAAACACATAATGAAATTACATTTCTAATAGATTCGCAGGAGATAGTTTTAAATATAACTAAAATTAGTTCAGGTGATATTCAAGAATCTCTGACAAGGCATAGAGAGCTTTTTCAGTTTAGCCTTTTGCTCAAGGAAAAGTTTCAGATGCAACAAATATCAAATAGTGAATATCAGAAATTGCAACCAATATTAAACTCTATATTTACAATTATTGATCCTGAAATCTCTGATCGTGTTAGTTTGGATAATGATAACCCTGCTACTCTTTCTAGTTTTCAATACACGAAAGGTTTACAAGCTGTAGTTGATGCTCTGCGTCATCAGTTAGAAAATAGTTTTGAAGCCAACATTCCTTTAGTAATTTACTACCCTGTTAATCGTGCTGTTATTGACATGCCTTTAGAGATTTCAGAGGTAAGTTCATTTAAGCAAGTGGATGCATATAATCAGGCACTTACAGGAGGAAGAATAGACTTTAAAACATTTTTTGAATGGTTTAGAAATCGAGAAGACTTAGAGAATGAGAGACGAAGAGATAATCCTGATTATCGAGACAAACAATTAGAAGCAGTCAGACAAGCTATATCTTCATTAATACCAGAATTCTCAAACTTGCGGGTTGAGCGTTCACCTCTGCGAATGACTGTCAGAAAAAGAAGTGAAAAACTCATCGTTAATCAACTTTCTGATGGAGAGAAGTGCTTGCTGGCAATGGTGGGAGATTTAGCAAGACGATTAGCGATCGCTAACCCTAGTTTACCAGATCCACTCCAAGGTAGTGGTGTTGTTTTAATTGATGAAATCGAACTACATCTACACCCAAAATGGCAACGGGAAATCATTCCAGCTTTCACAAGAACATTCCCTAATTGTCAATTTATCGTCACCACCCATTCGCCTCAAGTAATTAGCCAAGTCAAGCCAGAAGGAATTTTTATTTTAGAAAAAACAGACGAAGGTGTTGTTGCTAAAAAACCAGAAAGTTCCTTTGGAAGAGACAGCAATCGCATTTTAGAAGACCTCATGGGTGTTCCAGAACGTCCGCAGGAAATTAAGGAAAGTCTTTTAGAGCTTTTTCGACTAATTGATGCTGGAAATATTGAAGGTGCTAGGCAATTACGTCAACAATTGGCTAATCAAATTGGAGCAGATGAGCCAGAGTTTGTTAAAGCGGATGTACTGATTCGGCGGAAGGAAATTCTCAACCGATGAAGCACATCAAAAAGAGTCAGGAACCAGAAAAATTTACCAAGTGGAAGGCTCTGGAAAATGATGATTGGAAACCTAGCTGGGATGATAATTTTCAAACACCAGAAAAACCTATTGTACATAATGCTTTACTAAAGGAACAGGGATATATCTGTTGCTATTGTGGAATGCGTATCACTAGAACAACTAGCCACATAGAACACCTCAAGCCTCGTAGTGCTTATCCAAATCTGGCGCTGGAGTACACAAATCTTATCGCTTCATGTCAAGGAGAAAGTGAAGAACCTCCTACTGTTCCGGTGCATTGCGGACATAAGAAAAAGTATTGGTACGATGAAAATTTGATGGTTTCACCTTTAGAAATAAACTGTGCTGATTTTTTTAAATATCCTGCTTCTGGAGAAATTCAACCGACAGATAATCCAGGCAAAAAAGCTGTTGCTGAAACAACAATTAAGAAGCTTGCACTTGACATTGACAAACTGCAAAAGATGCGTAGAGTAGCAATTAATGCTGCATTACTGGCTACTGAAGGTTTGACTGAAATAGAAATAAAACTGCTTGCTGAAGGTTATCAAAAACTGGATGTTGATGGACAACATACTCCGTTTTGTGCCGCAATTAGCTATTTACTCAAGAATTATTTTTGATTTACATTATACTAAATAGCATTAACTTAATTCTTACCAAATAGTATATGATTCTTGAGGCTGTGATGCTTCATATTAAACCTGGTCTAGAATCAGATTTTGAAGCTACTTTCAAAAAAGCTTCTAAAATTATTTCTTCAATGGACGGATATTTATCCCATGAATTGCATAAATGTATAGAAATCCAAGGTAAGTATTTATTACTTGTCAGATGGCAAAATTTAGAATCTCATACTGTGGGATTTAGAAGTTCTGCTGAGTATCAAGAGTGGAAAAAACTTCTGCATCATTTTTATGAGCCATTTCCCACTGTTGAACACTTTGAAGAAGTTGAAATATGAAAAACAATAAGTTACAAAAACTCATCCTTTGATAAGTTCAGAATAAGCCGGAGTTAATACAATCTAAGCTCAACTTATAAATGGGTCAGTTTCAGTCGGGGTTTAAATCCCCGTCTGAAAATGTCTAAAATGTTTGAATTTTGAATTGTTAAATATCTGTTACTCTACTCGTTGCAACTGCGCTACTCTTGGGTCAACAATTTTTTGTCCTAAGCTAGCAAATTTAATAGCTACAGACATCTTACTACCCGTTCCGAAGACATGAGTGATTTCACCAAGCCCAAAGGTTTTATGTAATACTCGATCACCTACTTGCCAATTCTGCTTTGTATCTTGTTTTCCATTGGGAGTAGAGGCAGTTTTGGTATAACTTTGACGACTCAGGCGTTGAGTAGTTAATAATTCTTCTGGTAATTCGTCGAGAAATTGCGATCGCACAGCGGGTTCACGAGAACCATACAAACGGCGTTCCCGCGCGTGTGATAAAAATAACCTCTCCTGGGCGCGAGTAATCCCCACATAACACAGGCGGCGTTCTTCTTCCAAAGATGCGGGATCACTTAGGGAACGAAAGCCGGGAAATAGCCCTTGTTCTAATCCCACCAGAAACACCACAGGAAATTCCAAACCTTTGGAAGCGTGCAAAGTCATCAAAGAAACGGCTGTTTGTCCTTCTTTTAAGTTATCTAAATCGGAACTGAGGGCGGCACTACTCAGAAAGTCTCGTAGGGAAATCTCTTCGTTTTCTTCTTGAAATTGCAGTGCAGCGTTATAAAGCTCCTGAACGTTTTGTACCCGATCTGTGGCTTCATCTGTGCCTTGATTCATCAAGTCTTGAACGTAACCAGAATCTTCTAATATTCCTTGCAAAACCTCAGTTACCGGAAGCGTAGCGACTTGTCCTTGCCAACGGCTAATCATTGCAGCAAAGCTATTTACAGCTTTTGTCGCCCGTCCAGCTAATGTATTAACTGATGTCTCATCGCTGAGTATTTCCCACAGAGTTGTCCCTAGTTGCTGAGATGCGTTTACCAAAGCATCAATAGTGGTTTTGCCAATTCCCCGCCGGGGAGTATTAATAACTCGTAATAAACTGACTGTATCAGCTGGATTATTTATCGCTCTTAAATAAGCTACTACATCTTTAATTTCTTTGCGATCGTAAAACCTCATTCCCCCCACAACTGTGTAAGGAATTTGATATTTCACCAATAATTCTTCAAAGGGACGAGATTGGGCATTCGTTCGATAAAGTATGGCAAAACTACCCCAGTTCAACTCTGGATTTTGGTTTTTTAAAGTGCTAATTTGATTAATTACAAATGCCGCTTCTGCAAGTTCTTCATCGGCTTTGTGACAAGTAATCTGTTCACCCGATCCCCGCGTCGCTTTGAGAATTTTATCAATCCGTTGGGTGTTATTTTCAATCAGTTCGTTAGCCGCTTGTAGAATGTTTTCACAAGAACGATAGTTTTCTTCTAGCTTAACCATCGTCCGGGTGTCATCATCTACCAAACCATCGCCAAAGTCTTCCTGAAATCCTAGCAAGATAGTGAAATCTGCCATCCGAAAGCTGTAAATAGATTGATCTGCATCGCCAACAACAAAAACTGAGCGATTTTCCCATTGCCATTCGCTCTTTTTGGTTTCGCCATTAGTAACTAATAAATTAATCAGTTGATACTGAGTGCGGTTAGTATCCTGATATTCATCTACGAGGATATGACGAAACTTGCGATGCCAGTAACCCAATACCTGCTCGTTTTGTTGAAATAATCTCGTAGGTACAAGAATTAGATCGTCAAAGTCAAGAGCGTTGTTTTGTACTAACTTATCTTGATATAAATTGTAAACTTGGGCAATCACCCGTCCGCGATAATTGGGTTGATCTTGCTCAAATTCTTGGGGTGATAAACCTTGGTTTTTCGCATTACTAATAGCGTAGCGGACAGAGCGGGCGTCAAACTTCTTATCGTCTAAATTTAGCTCTTTATTAACGATTTCTTTGATGAGACTGATTACATCTGATTCATCAAAAATAGAGAAATTGCGATTCCAACGGCGTCCTTTTTCGTCTACATATTTTTCAATATCAAAGCGGAGAATGCGAGAAAATAGACTGTGGAAAGTGCCACACCATAAGTCTTTGATAGTATTTTTGTAAACTTGCGATCGCAACTGTATTTGTTGGTATTCTGTCAACAAATCAAAACGCTGACCGTGTTGTTTCATCGCCAGTTGTTCCGCAAACAGCCGTTGAATCCGCTCTTTCATCTCCCGCGCGGCTTTGTTGGTAAAAGTAACCGCCAGGATATTTTCTGGATCGACGCGGTGTTTGAGAATCAGATTCGCAATGCGATAAGTCAGCGCTCGTGTTTTACCGGAACCTGCGCCAGCAACAACTAGCAACGGGCCGCAGTAATGTTCGACAGCTTGACGTTGGCTAGGGTTAAGGTGACTGAGAAAGTCGATGGTTGTTGTCATGGATGTGAAAAAGCGATGTCTACGACGGGCTACGGCTACGCCTGGTGTCGCATCAATAGAGGGTTGCTATTGCCCAGGTTACAACATCCTAACGAAACTTGGTTAACAAAGATTGTGTGGCAATATTCTTAACCAGAATGGTACTCTATCATGATTTATGTAGAAGCAAGAAAAAGCTATGCTGTCAGTCAAAGGCATATTCCAAAACGGTGTGGTTCATCCTAACGAACCAATTGAAGGGCATGAGGGGCAGTCAGTTCTAATCGTGTTTGTCGAAGAAAACCACACACCTGGGCCAGCAACGCCAGAAGACTCAGATTGGGATAAACTATGGCTGGTTATCTTTAACAGCGATCGCATTAACTTTCTTCTCAAACAAATAGGCTGTAGGGACATACAGCTATACGTCCCTATAAAAGACTTTTTGATGAGAAGCTAGGCGAACAAATTAAGCCACGATACTAGCCGAGAAAACGAAATCATTAGCTGTGAGGCTAGTCGATCTAATTCCAATCAATGAAGCCAACTCTGTATTTCCGGTTTTCACCAAAGTATCACTACCCTGTTGCAATAAAGTTAAACCACTAAATTGAGTGATACCAATACCACCAAGCCCAATTTTGTCAATACCAACTTTAAAATCAGTCACAATATTCTTGCTAGTTGGCAGACTGGCGTTAGCAATCCAGAATTGATCGACACCAGTACCACCACTGAGGCGACCGCCACCCCCTTGACCAGCAAATAGCACATCATCACCATCGCCACCAAATAGGGAGTCATTAACATTAGAGAAGAGTCTGTCATCTCCAGAACCACCGTCAAGACGGTTATTGCTACCGTTACTCGTGAGGGTGTCGTTACCTGAGCCACCGAATAATGATTGACGAGAACCTTCAATTACTGTGAGAGTATCATCACCTGTTGCTCCAAACAAATTATTACTACCACTGGCTTCCACCACGGTAATAACATCATCACCAATGCCACCATCAGCACTGCTATTTTGAACCGAGCCATTTTGACCAATAAATATGCGATCGTCACCTTCTCCCCCGGATACTGAAGAATCACTGCCTACGAGTACGGTGTCATCACCGTTTCCAGCTTCGATTGTGTTGCCTTTAGTACCTTCTACAAAGTCTGCACCATCACCCGCAAAAAATGTTTTTCCTGGCTCAATTGTTACATTATCGCTGTTGCTAGAACCAAAGTTGCCTGGAAAAGTAGGCTCTACAGGTGTCAGGTTATTAGGCAATTCCAGAATACCCAGTTTCTCAGCAGGAGTATTGCCTGTAACGTTGAAGTCGTTGTCGTTAATCAAAGCTAGGGTGTTGGGTGCTACCAGTGCTAAACCTTCTAATTTTTCTACCCCGGTGTAACCCAATTGTGCAGCATTAGCAATCAAACTCTTGGTTACAGGGATGATATTGGCAGCAGCTAATTCTGCAGAGGTCAGTTGCTCAATGGTTTTACCAGATGGCAAGGTAAACGCTCTTTTGTTGATATTGGTCGCCCCGGCTAAATCTATTTGGTAAATTAGTTTATTGCTAGCAGATGTACCATTATCGTCTCGTTCAACTACTGCAAATTTGCCGTTACCTAAAGAAACTGCATCGCCAATCTTATCAGTTCCCGGTAAACCTTCTAGGCGATATAAATACTCTCCTGTTACCTGCTTGCTGACAATATCAAATTCTAGAATTCGCAGGTTGAGAGAAGCTTTAGAAGTCGCATCATTGGCGACATCTGGATTATCGATCGCACTCTGAATAAAGGCATATAATTTATTATCTTGGAGTGCTACAGCTTCAAATCCTCGGTTATTGCGGCGTTGGGCATAAACTGCTGGCAATACCTCAGTACCAAAAGTTCTGGCGGGTTGGTCTGGGTTGGGTGCTGTGGCAGTTCCTTGAGGGATAAAGCGGTCAATCAGCTTTCCATTAGTGTCAAAGTGGTAAATTGCCGGACGGTATTCATCTACCAGCCAGTAATCTCCATTGTCCGCAACTACAATGCCTTCTAAGTCAGCACCCAAAGGATCGTTAGCTAGAACCTTGTTGTCTAAGTCAACAGCAATTTCATCTGTGTAGGCTAAACCGTTTCCTACAGCTTGCAAGTTAGGCAGTCCCGTTAATGCCGTCGTTCCATCTTGGCAAAATAGCCCTGTTCTGTTGGTGATGGTGATTTCACCTGTGGTGCGATTGAGTTCAAAACTGACTATTTCTGGCTGGAAGTTTGGTAATAAATATGGTCTTTTGACACCATTAGCATCTCCATTAGGGCCGCGGTCTGTGTTGGTGACAAATTTCAGGTTGCCATTTGCTGCAAACCCTTGGAAATACAATCCAGAAAAACCACCCAAGAAAATATCTTGACCTTTTGAGGTAGTACCTAGTTTGGGTAGGTTTTCAAATTCATAGATAGTCAGTTTGGGTTGGGCGACAGGATTGCGAGGATCGTAACTAGTGGTATCGATATTTAGAGAATTGGGAAAAGAATTGGCAATATTTTCCCAAGGCACTAGCTTAAAATTCGAGTTGACGTTTTCGCCATCGATGGTTTTGGCAGGTTCATTAGAGCCATCTTGGGTGACAAATAAACCAAATGGGAAGTTAGGCCCTAGTGGCACGTTAATTATGTCAGCACCATCTGACTCTTGCACGCTGTCAATTGACCCATTGTTACCAATGGCAAAGTTACCTACGTATTCATTGTTACCTTCACGAGTGTAGGCAACAAAGGTGCTATCACCTTGGCTGGATGCTAACAAGTAGCCTGTACCGTTTTTGCCATAGTAGATGGTCAACCCTTCAGCATCATCGGTGAGGTGAGAACCACCTTCAAAACGAACGCGATCAATTAGTTTACCTGTTTTGCCACCATCTGGTTCGGCGTTGAATTTCCAGATGCCCACATCTTCTTGGGCTATGTAGAGAAAGCCGGTTTCTTGGTCAACTACCATACCTTCTGTTTGGGGAGAACGCCCTGCTGCGGTGGGCGAGGGGATGGTAAACTCGCGCACCAGCTCTGCTCCAATTTTGCCATTACCTTTGTCAATTAGCTTGAACTGAGCGATGTCTCCAGTTTGGCGGCGACTGGTAAAGACATAGTAATCATTAGTTTCGGGGCTACGGTATAAGGTAACTCCGTAAGAACTGCAAGTGGATGCAGAATAAGGAGGTTCAAAAGGTGATGCTTGGAAAATAGTACCAATATTGCTATCGGTGATATCTTCCAAATACTGACCGGGAGTGGTGGGGTTGGGGTTAATTTTGAAGATTGCTAGTTTATCATTTTGGCGATCGCTAGCTACGGCAATATCGATAGATTGATTGCCTAATTGAAAACCGTATTGCAAATCAATGTTGTTGTAGCGAATACCACCAGGATTAACTGTTTGCAACAAATTACCAGACAGGTCATAAACCCGCAGTCCAGCATTTTTGACTGAGGTTAATACTAAACTATCAGCAGCATTTGTGGCATTAACATAGATAGCAGGGTCATCAGCATCAGCATCCCGATCTACAGCAGGTAATGCTGGATCTTCATCGTCAAATAAAGCAGGACGAGTTTCTACTGTGGGTGCAGCAGTGGCAACTAAGTCTGCACCCAAGGTGAGAATTTGGGTATATTGAGTTTGGTTGAAGTTGTTGTCACTCACCAGTACAATGGAGTGACGACCATCTGCTAGTTTGGGGCCAAAGGCAAGACCTTCTATATTATCTACTCCTGTAATCGGGTGATTTGCATCAGTAGGCAGATTGAGGTCAGTTAAATTTAACAGCAGACGCTTTTGGGCGGGTTTAATCGCTGCTAGTTGTTCAGCACTCAAATTATTCAGAGAATCGTAGAAACTAATGTCAGTTGCACCTTGCAAAGAAACTTCGTAGATTTTGATGGTATTGCCTACACCTTGGGCAAAGGAGCGTTCTAACGCCAGGAAAGTACCACGATTATCTATTGCTAATAAATCCGCCAAACCATTGTCAGTTGAGCCTGTGCTGGGGTTTGGTGCTTCGGGAATTGCATCAGTGATGTAGAGGTATTCTTTTTCTGGTTGTCCAGTAACCAGATTGTATTGTAGAATCCGAGAAGGGCTGCCATTAGTAAGTGAAGCTTTTGATCCATCTTGGGATAGTGCGTTTTCGGTAGCCGTGAATAAGGTTTTCTGGTCGGGTGTGATAGTGAGGCTTTCAAAGGCTAAGTTATTGTATACGCCTGATGTCTGCGTATCTCCTGCATCTACAATGCCGTCGTTATTGGTATCTTCAACTACTGGTAAGAATTTGCTAGGGACAAATAGCGATCGCACTTCTTGCCCTGTAGTCAGCGAAAACTCTTTAATAAAGGGATTAGTAACACGACCAGCTGTAGGATTAACTTCGCCTTCTGAAGAGATGAAGACTGTGCCATTGTTGGTTAAAGCAATACCTTCTGTGTCGAGGCTGTTGGTTGCAAAAAAGTTGCCTTTGGTATCTTTTAAGGGAGTGACATTAGTAAAAGTCACTCCAGAATCGGTGGCAGTGAAGGTATAAAAACGGGCAGGGGCAACTTGAGAGCGATCGTCTGAGATAGCGTAGTAGCGGTTATTCGCAGCATCATAGGTAACACCAGATAATCCACCCACCGGAGTCTGTACCCCATTCACAGTTCCCGCCGCGCCAGCAGGAATAAAGCCAGTAACGAAGGTAGTTTGTTTTAGAAATCCTATACTGGGAATGGTTTTACCTGGTTCAGTTGGTCTAGCTTGTACATCTGCAAACACCAGGCGATGGTCAGAACTGGGGAAGGGAAAAGTACCTACCAAGGGAAACGTTGAATCGGTATTTAGAGGCCAAAAGACTCCTGAGTTGGCAATTGTCAGGTCAGTTGAGGGTAGCACATAGTCAGTCCGCAGATTTCCAGGAGTGGTATCGGCAAAATCTGCCGTGTCAAAGCTAGGATTACCTTTTTGGCTAGCGTTTGCACCAGCTTGTAAGTCTGTTTGTTGGGAACCACCCAAACTAGTAGGGATGACATTAGTATTGATATTAGGATTTTGCAACAATTGGCGAATAGCGTTGTCAAAACTATCACCATCCAACGGATCTGCATTTTGGTCGCCCATAATCACAAAGCTTGAGCCAGCATCAATACCGCCCGTTTTACCTGCATCATCATAGATGTAATTGCCTTTACCAGGTGTTATGTAATCTGCCCAAAAGCGAATCTCGTCGTGGTTACGCTTACCGTTGCGGTCTTCTGCGCCATCAAAAGTTGGGGGTGTGGGATGGCTGGCGAGGATGTGAACTGTCTCGCCGTTTACCTGGATGGGTACATCCCAGTGACTTTTAGAAGAAAGGCGTAGAACTGCCAGTTCCTCCTCAGAATACCAATCATTTGGCTGTGGGGTTGCAGAGTTATCGGGAAGCAAAGCATTGGACATATCTTTCCAAAGGAAGTTTTGGAAAGTGCGGATGTTGGCGGTGTCGATGGGATATTTGGATAGCAGCAATATCCCATATTGACCGGGGAAATTTCCAAATCCAAAAGCATCATCGCCGTATCCTGCTGCACCTGGGGTTGTAATCGCTTTACCGTCATTGTTTAAGTCAAACCCAGAGGTAATACCTGTATTGGAAGGAGCGATGTAGAAGTAGGGGTAGTCAACAGGTGTTGTACCATTCTGGCTGACGGCTAGGTAATTTTGCCGGAATAGTTGAACTGCCTCCGGCGAATAGTCAAACTCGTTAATTAGCAACACATCCGGGTTATTACGCTGGATAATCTCAGCAACCGTTTTTGCCTGAGCATTGTCAGGGGTAGATAAATCACTGATTAACTGACCTTCAGCGTTCCGATTCAAAGAAGCGTTGAACTGAGAAAAGCGAATTGTGCTTGTAGTTACCATAGTTTAATCAGAGATAAATTCCAGATATAAATAAGACTGCTTTGAAAATTGGGAGTGGGGAATAAGAAACCGCAGAGTACAACGAAAAATCGGAGTTTGAGAAGATATGCCTAAGTCCTGTTAAATCTGCGTTAAACAAAGACGAAACGAGTATTTGTTGCCAAATTTGTATTGCGATGCCATTTTTGTGCCAGCAAAAAAAGTTGAATGCAAAGATGAATTTTACAGTCGAGGATTAGGCTGTGCTGATGCCTTGAGCAATCTTGCGATCGCTATCAAAAAAAGATAATGTAGTACAAAAAGCTACATGTTTTACTAGTATTAATCTATATTCAGCAACCTCAAGTTATTCCAGTAATATTAAGAAACAGCTAGCAAAAGGTTAAAACAACAAATATTTGCTATGGCATTTCTTTGCCCATAAAAAAAGGCGGACAAGATGTCCGCCCCACAATAAGTAGTTGGATATTTTTTATTTGAAAGTCATTTGGTATTAAAAACCACTATTGGTTATCGGAAATTACGAGGATTTAAGCGAACAGAGTTAGGTTGAGACTGACGACGAATTGCTACTCCACTCCGCAAATTGTTTCCGGTACCGCCATCTTTCGCATCAAGAAAAGGTTTCAAATTAATCGCGCTTCTAGATGAACTAACCCGATTATTGCCACCGCCTAGAAGTGTACGTCCTAAATTATATAATTCGTCGCGTCCATTACTGCGATCGCCATAAGTGTTAACAGCTATAGTTTGCTGTCCACTGTCAGCAGTAGTCAAGTTCTGAAAAATGCTATTGCGGATAACATAGGGATCTTTTCCACGGGGGACTGTCAACACAATTCTACAGGTTGGGTTAGTTTCAGTTGTGACGCAGACAATATTTTCGTTATTTTCTACGGCTGTCTGAAGTTCTTGTAAGCCATCTGGGCGATAAAGTTCTAAACGACTAGCAATTGCTGTACAACGTCTTTGTGCGTCCCAACCACCGCCCAAAGCCGCAGGCGCTGCCCAAGCAAAGAATTGTCCTGGTTGACTTTGTGGCTGATACATGACAGTGTACTGTCCATTATAAGTTTGACAGCTAAACCGAGTTGTACCATCAGCTGAGGGTGAAGGTGGTACACCTGTCGATGTGTCTATTGGGACTGGTGCTGATGTACCGCCTGATGGTACTGTTGGTACTACTACACCATCGCCATTAGAATCATATTGTGCCATTGCTGCCGAATTACTCAGACACAAAGATAAGCCAAGACTGCCCAAAGATATTAACCGTAGCATTTGTGATGACATAAATCATCCTCCAGGAGAAATAAGTAGGGAATTGATAATTTAAGTGACGAGTAATTCTAGCTTTTGATTCATCAAAAACGCTATTTTTTTTCCTCTCTTGCTTTTTTCTCTTGCAGTAGCTTTTTCACCCGCGCTTGAATTTCTGTATGACGCTCCACTCCTTCGTAGGCATAACGGTTGTAGCACTTATTTGCTTAAACTGAGTCACTCAAATACTTGAAAATTTTATTTGTATATGCTAAAGCAAATTATTTGGATCGATACCTTGAGATTGTAAATAGGCAATTAGCCGTTCTTTTTGCTGACGTTCCTGTTCGGCACGTTGGCGTTCCTGTTCAATTTGTTCGACTGCCCAAAGTAACAAATTACCTGCCTCATCCCACCAGCGCAACCAATAACCAGTTCTGGCTTCTTTTGTTCCTTGCCAAGTTCCTAAGAATAAACCCATTGAATCAATCCAATGACGACCATTTTCATCAGGTTGCTTTAACTCGTAGCGCCTGTTTTCGAGTTGGTAAAATTCTAACAAACCACCATTTGGGTCAAAAATCACGTAAATTGGGACTTGAAGGATCTGCTCGTAAAAAAACCATTTTCCTGGTGGATAGATTCGCTTAAAAGAGTACTCTCCACCCTCAGTGTCAGATAGAAATTCGATCACCACCGCCGGAATATCACCCTCTAAATTGGGTGTGTAGCTTTTGCGTTCTCCTAAAACCTGATTTACCGATGGCACATAAACCCAGTCGGGTGCTTTAGCAACAAATTGTCCGTTTACCGTCGCACAAAGTCCAAAATTTGAGGCTATCAACATCTGTGATTGGATGAAACCACTTATCTCAAGGCTTTCGCGCAAAGCACCAGCCAATAATGGCTGACCTATATTTTCCACTGGTTCATCCTCTAGGTGAAAATCTGCGGGTAATGCTTCCCAAGATATTACCAATTCTGTTGAAGATTTAGTTTCACCGAGTTGGGTTGTCATAAACACCCCTTTTATATTGATTTGTCTTTATTTTATGGCTGACCAGTCGTTTATTGCTGACGGGGCAACAAAAAAAGCTAGGTATGCAGATAAAATAAGTTCCATTATTTACGCTTATTGCGACTCGATTAATTATGTTTGTGAATTCTTTTAGAGATTTGTGCTGAGATATTGGTCATCCTAGTTTGACAAGTCTAATACACTCGCCGCTTGGAATGGGATGTATAAAAACAAAAAACCCCGGCTCAATTAGCTGAGGTAAAGTCGAGAAGTGAGATTAACGATGATATACAGCGATACTGAAATCAAAAAATCTTAGCTAACGCTAAAACCAACCAAAACTAAAGCGGTGACGATTAAGGTTGCAAAAAGACCTTGTAAAACGTATTTACGTTGTTCCCAAATTGCTGGATACTCAGCGTAGTACATCTGGGGTTCTGCTGCGTAGTTGTTGAGAATGCCGTCTTCGTTAGTGGTGGTGTACATAGTTTTTTCCTTTCTTTGTTTTGTTATCTTATGTAAATAAATATAACAAGTTCGTTACAAATCGTCAACAGGACTTGACAAAAAAAAGACTGATGGTAGATATAAAACTGACTTATCAGCATACCACTGCCGTTTAAGGATACGTAAAACACAAAAAACCCCGGCGAAACTAGCCGAGGTGACAGAGAGAAGTATGAATGACGATCAGATACCGAAATTAAAAAATCTTAGCTAACGCTAAAACCAACCAAAACTAAAGCGGTGACGATTAAGGTTGCAAAAAGACCTTGTAAAACGTATTTACGTTGTTCCCAAATTGCTGGATACTCAGCGTAGTACATCTGGGGTTCTGCTGCGTAGTTGTTGAGAATGCCGTCTTCGTTAGTGGTGGTGTACATAGTTTTTTCCTTTCTTTGTTTTGTTATCTTATGTAAATAAATATAACAAGTTCGTTACAAATCGTCAATACTACTTGACAAAAAAAAGACTGATGGTAGATATAAAACTGACTTATCAGCGATCGCAGATTCTGGCGAAGCGATTCTAGGCAATGAAAGCAGCTTGTATATAGCCCTCTTTTACCACTCTAGACAGAAGAAAAATAGCGATCGCATTATAAGGATAGGTAATACAACATAATGAAAATCACGAATTTTCAGACTATTTATATCGCGCAAACCTCTGAACCATCGCCATCCCCAATTCTAAAACGGGAACAGGAAGGAGTAAACCTGCTAGGTGCGAGTTGGGTTCCTTTCTGGCAAACCATAGTCTGGTTAGTATTTTGGGTTTTTATAATCAGATATATTAATAAAAATTTTAGTGAACAAATTAGTAGCTTATTCAATGTTTTTATCACAAGAATCCAAGATGGTTCTCCAGTTAAATTCGGAAACTTTATGGAGCTAGATGCTCCACTAGCTATCAAAAATGCACAGGTAAGGACTGCAACTTCAGAAGGTGTGAGTGGTATAACTGTCCCTGAAGATATTAATGAAAAAGTTCTGAATTATCAGAAACACTCTACAGGAGTTTCTGAGAGTGTTTATCTAATTCATACATCTGAGGTGATTGTATCCAAGACTTTAGAAAAACGTGGACTTTATCGGGTTAAGGTTTGGTTAGAGGCTTATTCAGAAGTTGATTTTAATAATTGTGTTCGCGTTACCTATCGCTTACATGACTCTTTTAAAAAGCAAATTATTGCTACTGAGTCACATAACAATCAGTTTGAACTGTGGCTGAATATTTGGGGAGAGTTCACGGTAATTGCCTATGTTGAACGAAAAAATCAAGAAGCGTTATGGCTGACTCGCTATCTCGATCTACCAGGACGCCCACCAGAGTAGTTTTTTGACCTAGAACGAAAGTAACACACTCTACTAATATTGGAGAATGTATTTTTTAGGATTTCCTAAATATCTAATCCAACTACCATTAAGTCAGGCGGATGTTCAACATTAAACTGGTAATATATCTCTCGTCGATCTTGGGCTGGAAGAGTTAGCAGCCATTCTAAAATTCCCATTTCACCAAGTTGAATTTGTGGATTGCTGCGATTGAGACGTACTTTAATTTGCTCGTTGCGGCTAACTGGCAATTGTTCAGTTAGTTTCAGATTTACTTCTTTGTCCAGTAAGTTAGTAATTATCAACCGATAACTATAAGTAATCCGGCGCTGGTTGCTAATTAATCTTTTGTCTACTAGACGTTCAACTAAGTCGCGCTCAATTTTTAAACCTTCATCAATTCCTAAGTTCAGTTTGAATTCTTGCCCTGGTGCAGTATTCCCTAATCCAGTAGTGCCGACAAAAACGTTGTCGCGGAAAATATTTGCTTTACCTGGTAACAAAGTCGCACCGTTGGGACTATTTTTCACATTTGCTTGTAGATAAGCAAAACTTACCAAGCGCGGCATTGCCACATAATCGAAGCTACAAGGATAATCATCGTTGAAAATTGTAGTTTTATGGGGTGCGCCATCACTGGGAATGTTACCACCAGCATTCAGTTTAAAGGTAACTACACTCCCTTCTTTAGATACTTCTGCTGTAACAGTTTCTGCCGGGATGAGACTATCCTCTGCAACTTCATCTTGTTCTTGCCAATCCGCTCTGGCAGCAGAAGCAGGTGGTTCTGCTATGCTAGGCAGCAGTGGTGGCTCGGCAGCAAATCGTCGTCGCATTCTTTGGGGACGTGGCGCATCAATATACCAGGGTTCAAGTTTGGGTGGAAGTGTACCTAATCCCGGTTTAGCGGTAGAAAGGGTGAGATTTGCACCAATCCAATCTTCGCCGGTGCTTTGAGTGATTTCTGCAAGGTAACTCAGATGCACAATATCGCTGGTAGTGCTAAAGCGTAAGTCATAAAGCGGATTCCAGCTAGCGCGATTTACTATGTAAGACACCTCTAATTCAAATTCACCTTCACCCGCTACTTCAACGGCTACAACTAAGCTAAAACTCTCTTTCGGATGGGGTGTTTGGATTATTTGCAATGAGGTGTGGAGTGCTTGCAGTTGTTTGTCTAATTCCTGCTGTTGGGTTTTGCACTCTCCAGATGCGATCGCATATTCACTATACTGGCTTCCAAGAAAGTTGAGGAAATCCAAAGTTTCGCTGAGGCTGAGATTTTTCCGAGACAAACTCTGTGCAAAGGGTTCTTCTGTTTTTTCACGTAAGCCGGCGATAAAACTAGATTGCAATGCTAAAGCATCTACTTGGGCTTGTAGGTGGCGTTTTTCTGCTTCTAATTGCTGAATTTGCCTTGTAAAATGTGCTACTCGCTCTGCTACAGGCTCAGTAGTGTAGATGCGATCGCTACTAACTCCCACCAAGCGCACCCCTACCGTACCTGTACCGCTAACCCGAACAGACTCAGTTTCTAGAGTCATTGGTACTGGGGTAATTACTAATTCTTGTTCAATTCCTGTTAAATCAACTACACCTCGCCGTGTAACCAATGCTCTGTCAGAATACACGGTAACAGCCACAATCTCGCTTTGTACTGTTTTGCGCCAAGACCGTATTTCCGGGTTAACCACTGCCAGTTTTCCCCCATTTTGAATGATTCTGCTGGTTAATTGTCAATGTTTACCAGTCTAACAGTCAACCCCTTTAGAGAATTCGTAATTCATACGAATTACAAATTACGAATTATCTTATCCGTGAATTGGTTCAAAGGTACTATGAGCAGTATCAGCTTTTTGCTCAACAAAATTCTTTGCCGCAGCTAGTAGATACTCATAATAGGCACGAGCGACGATAGAGAGCTGCTTGCCAGAGGGGTAAACCATGTACCAATGTCGCTGAATGGGGAAGTGTTGCACATCTAAAATACTGAACTCTGAAACGTCTGATAGTAAGGTATGACGGGATAAAACAGAAATTCCTAAACCACCTGCGATCGCTTGTTTAATTGCTTCATTACTTCCCAATTCTAGCTTGACTTTTACCGTCACCCCTTCTTCTTCAAATAGCTTTTGGACAGCGCGACGAGTTCCTGAACCTGGTTCTCGCATAATAAAAGGTTGGTTAGACAGGCGTTGTATAGGAATATTTTTTTCTTTGGATAAAGGATGATTATTTGGTGCAAAGACTATCAAAGGATTTTCTAAAAATGGTTCACAAGTCACATCTATATTGTCTGGAATTTGACTCATAATATATAAGTCATCCAGATTCTGACTCATCCGGTCCAAAATTTGCTCGTGATTTGTAACTTGCAGCGAGATATCAATCCCTGGATAAAGTTCGCAAAATGGCCCTAACAAACGTGGGATAAAATATTTTGCTGTTGTAATTACTGCCAAACGTAATTGTCCTTGTTTTAACCCTTTTAAATCCGCCACCTTCATTTCATACTGGGCTATATTGTGAAAAATCTGCCGACAAGTAGCAAATAATTCCCGCCCTGCCTCCGTCAGATACAATCGCTTCCCCACTTGCTCAAATAACGGCAAACCTACCGATTTTGTGAGTTGCTTAATCTGCATAGAAACCGTAGGTTGGGTGAGAAACAATTCCTCAGCAGCACGAGTAAAGCTACTGTGCCGTGCCGCCGCCTCGAACACCTTTAACTGGTGCAGCGTCGCTTGGTTCAAGGGTGATTCTCCTATATATAGCGATTAATAGATATAAAACTAGTATTACTGAACACTGGCAAATGATATAGTGATGCTCACAGAAAGTTACGAGGTCTATTATAGACAAAAATCTATGCTTTCTATTAAAAGAAAGGTATTTTATTTATGGATTGAAGAAGCTATTATTCAGAATAGCTAAAGCGTAAGATGCCTTCCATCTAGACGATGAATGCTGGATGATGATTTTTCACAATTCATCAATCATCATTCATCATTCCATAATTCCTCTTGAACTTTTGTAGGTAGTTTGGTTAAGTCTGGTAATCTTAATACCTCGATTTCCGCAACTTGTTCTTTAATATTCACTGGCAAGTTTAACGGTTCGCGTTCTTCTATCCAGCAGCTTGCCAATGGCAAGGTTTGTTCCATTTCATCCAGAGGTCGAGGAATTACCATCACTGCATTCAATTCCCCAATGCGTTCTGCCTCAAACATTCCCGCTTCCACTGCTACTGCCACATTTGCTACGGAACCACGAATAATAGCCGTACACAAACCCGCACCAATTTTTTCATAAGCTGCTAAGTGAACATCAGCAGCTTTGAGCATGGCATCACATGCTCCGACCATCGCGGGAAATCCTCGCGTTTCTACCAAACCAATTGCTTGGTTACTCAGACGGCTGGAATTGCCCTCTTGCATTAATTTAGTGAAACGGGTTGTGATGGGAAGCACTATATCTAAGTTGGGATAAGGTCGAGGAATCACTAAGCTAGAAACCAATTGACCAAACTGTTCAGCCGTTTGCACACCTGATTCTACCGCCAGACGCACGTCAGCAATTCCACCCCGGACGATCGCAGTACAATGACCGCTACCAATTTTTTCATAACCTACCAGATGAACTCCCGCCGATTTCAGCATCATATCCGCCGTCCCAACGATCGCCGGAAAGCTGCGGCAAGAAACTAAACCCAAAGCAGTATCCTGAAAGGTTTCTTGATTACTCACTCCCTGGATAGTGCGAATAGACCGTTGATTATATGTTTCCATAATGAACTCTCCAAAATACGGAAAAAGCCGACAACTTACAATTAACACTTACTCGGACTAATCGTCAGAATTTGGGTCGCTCAAGGATTGTCTATGAGGAAACAGTGTAGTCAAAAGTCTGTTTATGCTCCCTTGTCCATAAATTTGAGTCCCAAAACCGTTAGGGGGTTCTGTGGCTGGCTGACTGGGGTCTGAGTTTTGTTCTGTAGACGGTTGGGCGGCTTTTGCCAAAGTGGAGTCAGCATAATTAGTTGGTTCCTCGACAGGAGGAGGCTGACTTTCTGGAGTTGCGGGAGATTTAAAATAAGAAATCGACTTGTTTTGTTTGAAATCTACAAAAGCCGAAGCTGAAAAATTAGTTGAGGAAATTTCCTTTTCTTTAACTCCACCTAAGCCATTTTCCTCTTCCTTCGGTGGTGGTGCATTTGTAGTAGAAGTTGGGTTCTTTGTAGATGGTTCTAGCTGCTTTGTTGGGGCAATCTGCCGACTGGTATCTCCTAAAATTGAACCGGGCGGTACTACTTGTCCAGGTTCAACCGAATAGTTAAAAACTGTAGTCGCTGAACCAATACAAGCATTTGCGCCAATTTTGCCTTTGCCAACCATCAAAAAACCTGCTCCCAAGTTTGCACCTGCTTCTACTTCTAGGGTGCCTTCATGGACTTGGAGAATTGCTCCCATGCCAATACAGACCCCTGGCCCAATGACGATCTTGCTGTTTACAGCCGCTTGGAGGATCACCCCAGGTGCAAGTACCGCGCTTGGATGAATAGTCACCTCACCACTAATGTAAGTATCAAAGTTATTGCTGAGGCGCAGTGGCGGCACAGACATGGAAATTTTAACCTCGCAAGCCCGAAAATAGAGAGTTAGGAGTTAAAAGTGAGGAGTTAGGAGTTGATTAAAAGTGAAGAGAAAAAAATTTTAAGTTAAGAGTTATGAATTAACAATTTTTTTCAACTCTTAACTCCTAACTCCTAACTCCTAACTCCTAACTCCTAACTCCTAACTCTTAACTTTTTAAGGTCGTTGAATAATCGTTTCTAATACGCGACGCTTGGCTTTGGGGTCAATACCAATTAAGCGCACATATTCCCCTTGGTATTCGCCGAGTTGTCTTTCTACGGCTGCGATCGCTTCTCTTTCTGAGGAGGCTTGAATTTGACCAGTACTAGTCCAGGAACCTGTACGGAATCGCCGTTGATCTACGTGTTCAATGCTAATTTTTGAGCCGCTAGCCAATAATTGCCGGAGTTGGTCTACGACTTCACTACTCAAGCGGGTACTGGTAGCTGTTGCTGTAGCAGTAGTAGAGGATGCACTGCTAGTAAATGATTTCTGACTGCTAGAGGAGGCTACTTGATCGTTTGGACGTTGAATAATGGTCTCTAATACCCGCCGTTTGGCTTTCGGGTCAATACCAATTAAGCGTACATATTCCCCTTCGTATTCGCCGAGGTGTGCTTCTATGGCTGCGATCGCTTCTCTTTCTGAGGAGGCTTGAATTTGACCGGTACTAGTCCAGGAACCTGTACGGAAGCGGCGCTCATCCACGTGTTCAAGGCTAATTTTAGACCCGCCAGCCAATAAGTGCCGGAGTTGGTCTACTATTTCAGAACTCAAGCGGTTACTGCTAGTTGTTCTCGAAGCAGAGGGTGCTGCACTACTAGTAAATGATTTCTGACCACCAGAAGAAGCTACTTGACCATTTGGACGTTGGATAATGCTTTCTAATACCCGCCGTTTGGCTTTGGTGTCAATACCGATTAAACGTACATACTCGCCTTGATGACTTGCTATACATTCTTCCAAAGCTGAGATGACTTGATTTGTCGAAGTTGCTTCAATTGGCTTGCAACTAGTCCAAGAACCAGTGCGGAAACGCCGCTCATCTACGTGTTCCATGCCAATTTTGTAACCACCTGCCAAAAGTTGGCGAATTTGCTCTAGAGTTTCGCCACTGACTTTGCCACTGCTAGAACTGTTACCATTACCATTACTGCTGCTGTAACTGCTATAACTGCTATTACCATGACTAGCCGGCGCTTTAAAGCTGGTAGCTGGTTTTGTATCATCATCGGGACGTTGGATGATGGCTTCTAGCACACGCCGTCTATCTTTGTCAATACCAAACAGTCGGACATACTCGCCGCTATGCTCTTGTAGACAGCTTTCTAATGCTGCGATCGCTTCATTGAGCGATCTGGTTTCGATTGGTTGGCAACTAGTCCAAGAACCTGTGCGGAACCGTCTTTGGTCTACATGTTCCGTACCAATTTTATACCCTTGCCCCAACAGATACCGCAACTGATCTATTGTTTCTCCACCCAAGCTATTGCTCGACACTTCACTACTCCTTTCCAACTCTAAAACAGTAATACCATTACCTGTATAAGATTTAGCGTTCTCATCCCGAATGGGTGCTATACATTTAGTATCCGCAGCACAGAGATAACCAGCTCGTAATGCCTGATTAATCCCAACCACATGATGAGCAAATTCTTTATCTTGATCTTGCACATCTGGCAAACGGTCAGCTTGCTGCTGGCTGGTAATTATCGCTCCCGAAGGTACATACTTACCAGAGGGAATCTCTACATCTTGAATCAAAGCGTGCATCATCACAATGCAACCTGCACCCACCCTGGCATTAAACACCGTAGAGCGAAAGCCAATGAAGGAATTATCACCTACATAAGCTGGCCCATGAATTAGAGCCATGTGGGTAATGCAAGCGTTTTTACCAATCCATACTGAGTATTTATTTTGGTCATCGCCAATTATTCGGCCTTGCTCCAACCCATGAATGACAACACCATCTTGAATATTGGTGTTTTCACCCAGATAAAAAGGTGTGCCTTCATCCGCTCTAATCGTAGTCCCCGGAGCAACGATTACATTTGCACCTATTCGTACATCCCCAATTAAATTGGAAAATGAATGTACAAAGGCAGTTTCATGGATTTTGGGTTCAGCTAAATTCCTTGACCACGGGGTTGGGGGTGCCGCCGTGCTGCGGACTGCCATCGCGAGATTCCTCCTGTATTGTCATTTGTCAGTTGTCATTTGTCAGTTGTCATTTGTCAGTTGTCGAGAGCTAATGACCATTGTACAGACGCGATTAATCGCGTCTCTACTGACTAATGACCAATGTACAGACGCGATTAATCGCGTCTCTACTGACCAATGACTACCGATATTGATCTTTTTTGCTGTAAATCAGGCGATCTTCAACGTGAATGGTATCTATGATCGCCACTACTACTGCATCTAATGGACGTTGTTCATTTCCAAGCACTTGACGAGCAACACTGCCACGACTGACAAGTACCCACTCATCTACTCCTGCCCCTACACTATCTGCTGCTACCTCATATTGTGGCAGGATGTTTCCGTCTTCATCCACTAATTGTAACAACAGTAGTTTTACGCCTCTAAGACTTGGATCTTTTTGGGTGCTAACTACTGTGCCGCGAACTTTGGCAACTTGCATTACAAATTACGGTCTTCTACCAAAAGGACGAATTGCATTCACATTTTCCCGGAATTGCTCTACGTCTTCGGTATAACGAATTGGCAGGACGTATTCCAAATTTTCGTGAGGACGAGCAATGATATGAGTAGACAACACTTGTCCGCCATTGACTCGCTTTACAGATTCAACTCCTGCGGCCACAGAAGCTTGCACTTCCGAAACGTCACCCCGAACAATTACTGTCACCCGACCACTACCGATTTTTTCATAACCTACTAAAGTGACGCGGGCAGCTTTCACCATTGCATCAGCAGCTTCCACTACTGCTGGAAAGCCTAGCGTTTCAACCATTCCCACTGCAATTGACATTAGTTTTAATCCCTATTTCAAAGTTTTTAGCCTTGGACAAAAGTGATGCTCAATCAGGCAAAGAGCGTTAATTACTTTGTTTAAACAGCTTTTAAGTACGGAATTGTTCCACCGCTTCTGTGTAACGTATCGGCAAGACGTATTCCAGGTTTTCGTGAGGACGAGCAATGATGTGAGTGGATAAGACTTCACCACCAAAGACTCTTTTTGCCGCTTCAACCCCAGCAGCTACGGAAGCTTGCACTTCCGATACATCTCCCCGAACTATCACGGTGACGCGAGCGCTACCAATTTTTTCATACCCAACTAAGGTGACACGGGCGGCTTTCACCATCGCATCAGCAGCTTCCACCACTGCTGGAAAGCCCTTCGTTTCAATCATTCCAACTGCAATTGGCATCGCAGAACTCCTAGAAAATTAATGCAATCTGTACTGTTGTTTGAATTTTTTGACGGGGAGAGCTTGATCTTATTAGCTAAGAAAACACTTCCAAATTAAGCATAGGAAAGCTTGGCGTTCCTGGCAATATAAATTACTATAATAGTTTATGATAAGAAAGTTTTAAAAAACTTAACAAAAAGTTATCTAGGCTTCTGAGCAATTAAAGTTTACAGATTCCTTGAGCAGGCACTTATGCTTTATAATTTCTTTATCACATTTACAAAACGGCATTCATAACCAAGGCTAATCCTATCTGATGAAAGGTAAGCAGCGGCTGTAGGTTTTGCTGTATCTATATTTTCTCAAATATTTCTCAGTGTACAAGGACTAGGTGAAATATATATAAGTTTTTCAAATAAATCGTATAAATTACTTTGGTTAAAGTAGAAATATAAATGTAAAAAGGTCGGTGATATTAAGGCAAGTAAATGCTTTTACTTATGTAAAGTTATATTTTAGTTATATTTCATAGGGTAGCGTTAAGTAAAATTACTTCTGGAAGTATAGTTAAAATAATAAGTAAAAAAACATCGATATTTTGGTAAATTAATTTTATTAAATAAATAATTGGTTGGAATTTTTTTAAAATCAAGGCTGAGTCATCAAGGAAATTTTAAATGGAGCAATTTCTATTTTCAACAAGTTGGTTTGTGCCTTTGTATAGCTTATCGGGCGCAATTTTTACCTTGCCGTGGGGAATAGGAATAATTCGGCGAACAGGGCCAAGACCTGCGGCATACTTCAACTTGTTGACGACCGTTTTAGCTTTTGTCCATAGCTTGTTTGTATTTAAAAATATCTGGGATAGAGAACCAGTAAACTTACTAATCAATTGGTTCAAAGCAGCAGATTTAGACTTATCTTTTTCCTTAGAACTATCGCCAGTCAGCATTGGGGCAACAGTTTTAATTACAGGGTTAAGCTTACTGGCACAAGTTTACGCTCTGGGTTACATGGAAAAGGACTGGTCGTTGGCGCGTTTTTTTGGGCTACTGGGATTTTTTGAAGCAGCGCTATGTGGTCTAGCAATCAGTGATTCTTTGTTTCTCAGCTATGCGCTTTTGGAAGTCTTGACGCTTTCGACTTACTTGCTGGTGGGGTTCTGGTATGCTCAACCACTAGTAGTGACGGCGGCGCGGGATGCGTTTTGGACTAAACGAGTAGGAGACTTGTTGCTGCTGATGGCTGTAGTGACACTTTCTACCTTAGCCGGGAGTTTGAACTTTTCGGATTTATATGAGTGGGCGCAAACAGCTAATTTAAGTCCAATGACATCGACGTTGCTAGGGTTGGCACTAATTGCTGGGCCTGCTGGTAAATGTGCCCAATTTCCACTACACCTGTGGTTAGATGAAGCAATGGAAGGGCCCAACCCCGCCTCGGTAATGCGAAACTCTCTAGTCGTAGCTGGTGGTGCTTATTTACTGTATAGATTTCAACCATTATTAGCCCTGTCGCCAGTTGCCTTGAATGCCTTGGTAGTCATGGGTACAGTGACAGCGATTGGGGCGACATTAGTATCCATAGCTCAAATTGACATTAAGCGATCGCTGTCTCATTCCACCAGTGCATACATGGGGTTAGTGTTTTTAGCAGTGGGGTTACAGCAAGGGGGTGTAGCCTTGATATTGCTGTTAGCTCATGCGATCGCTAAAGCATTATTATTTATGAGTTCTGGTTCAGTCATCTTGACTACCCAAAGCCAAGACTTAACAGAAATGGGCGGTTTGTGGTCACGGATGCCAGCCACCACCACAGCCTTTGTAGTCGGTTCAGCCGGGATGGTGACACTGCTACCCTTGGGAAGCTTCTGGGCAATGCTATCATGGGCTGACGGTTTCGTGAATATTAGCCCTTGGGTAATTGGGGTTTTAATATTAGTCAATGGTTTGACAGCATTGAATTTGACAAGAGTATTTAGATTAGTCTTCTGGGGTAAACCGCAACAAAAAACCCGTCGCACTCCAGAAGTTGGTTGGCAGATGACCTTCCCAATGGTGTTTCTGACAGTGCTGACTCTGCTTCTACCTCTGATGCTACAGCAATGGTACTTACTACCAAATTGGGAAAGTATTAATTGGTATGTGGCGTTAGCCTTGTTTGGTTCTACCGTAGTGGGGGTAGGTATAGGGTGTACAGTTTATCTGCACAAAGCTTGGTCAAGATCCAGAATCTTGACGTGGAGATTTCTGCAAGACCTGTTAGGTTATGATTTTTATATTGACCGAGTTTATTATGTAACCGTGGTAAGTGTAGTAGGACTGCTATCTAAAATTTCTGCTTGGAGCGATCGCTACTTAGTTGACGGTTTAGTAAACTTGGTTGGGTTTGCAACCATTCTCGGCGGACAAACCTTAAAGTACAGCATTTCTGGGCAATCTCAAGGCTATATGTTGACCATCCTAGCAGTTGTCAGCGTCCTGGGTTTTTTCATCAGTTGGTCATTGGGTTTACTAGATAAATTGCCTTTTTAAAGGAGTTAGGAGTGAGGAGTGAGGAGTTAAGAGTTAGGAGTTATTTTCTCCCCCTGCTCCCCTGCTCCCCTGCTCCCTCTGCTCCCCCTGCTCCCCCTGCTCCCCTTACCTAAAGTCTATGCTTAGTGTTTTAATTCTAGTGCCGTTAATCGGCGCAGCTTTAATTGGTTTCTCCCCCTCTGGCATCAGTGGTAAATTCGCCCGTGGGGTGGCTTTGGTCTTTGCCAGTATCGCTTTCTTGTGGACAATTTTATTAGTAACTCAGTTCCATCCCGGAGAAATTACTCAGCAGTTTGCTGAGTCTCTCCCTTGGATAGATGCTTTAGGGTTGAACTATAACCTTGGGATAGATGGTTTATCTTTGCCGTTGCTGGTTTTAAATGGATTGTTAACTTGTATTGCCATTTACAGCAGCGATGAATCCCTACAGCGTCCTAAATTTTATTACTCTTTGATACTATTATTAAACACTGGGGTGACAGGAGCCTTTCTAGCACAGGATTTACTGTTATTTTTCTTGTTTTACGAATTGGAACTGATTCCGCTGTATTTGCTGATAGCCATTTGGGGTGGTGCCAAGCGGGGTTATGCTGCGACTAAATTTCTCATTTATACAGCCGTTTCGGGAATCTTGATTTTAGCAAGTTTCCTCGGCATGGTTTGGCTGAGTGGTTCCTCTAACTTTGCACTAGCAACCTTGAACGCTACAACTTTACCTCTAGCGACACAGCTTTTACTGCTAGCAGGAATTTTGGTAGGTTTTGGGATTAAAATTCCCTTAGTTCCCTTCCATACTTGGTTGCCAGATGCTCACGTTGAAGCTTCCACACCGATTTCAGTACTGTTGGCTGGGGTGCTGTTGAAGTTGGGAACTTACGGTTTACTGCGCTTTGGCATGAACTTGTTACCAGAAGCTTGGAGTTATCTAGCTCCTTGGTTGGCAGCTTGGGCAGTGGTAAGTGTGCTGTATGGTTCATCCTGCGCGATCGCCCAAAGCGATATGAAAAAAATGGTAGCATACAGCTCTATTGGACACATGGGATACGTGCTTTTAGCAGCGGCAGCGGCTACACCTTTAAGTGTGTTGGGTGCTGTGATGCAAATGATTAGCCACGGCTTGATTTCGGCAATGCTGTTTTTGCTGGTAGGAGTTGTGTATAAAAAAGCTGGAAGCCGTGATTTAGCAATCATTCAAGGATTGCTGAACCCAGAACGGGGTATGCCAGTAATCGGTAGCTTGATGATTGTCGGAGTTATGGCCAGCGCTGGTATACCGGGAATGCTAGGGTTTATTTCCGAATTCGTAGTTTATCGGGGAAGTTTTCCAGTTTTTCCAGTGCAAACCCTGTTATGTATGCTTGGTACTGGTTTAACAGCAGTTTACTTTTTAATACTCGTCAACCGTGCCTTTTTTGGCCGCCTGTCTGCACCAGTTACCAACTTACCACGTGTGTATTGGAGCGATCGCACCCCAGCGGCAATTTTAGCTGTGTTGATTGTGATTTTTGGCATTCAACCTGGTTGGTTGGTGCGTTGGACTGAACCAACAATTACAGCAATGGTGAATACCCAAAACGTAGTAGCAACAGTGTCCTTGGATAAAGCAATGGGGAATCGGGAATAGGGAATGGGGAATCGCGAATGGGGACTGGGGACTGGGGACTAGGGACTGGGGACTGGGGAAAAAAGTTTTCCCAATGCCCAATGCCCAATGCCCAATGCCCAATGCCCAATGCCCAATGCCCAATGCCCAATGCCCCAATCCCTAAACTTTTTGGAGAGATGGCAATGGTAACTATTAAAAAAAAAGCTACTCGCAATCCCTTAGCTGAGTATATTGAACGTTTGCAAAAAGGAGATGCATTAGTCCCTGATAGCCCAGAGAATGTGTTGGAAGTTGTGGGTATTCTGAAAAGCTATGGGGTAGTTTTAGATGCCTATTCAAAAAATCTTAACTATATTGCCGAGCATCAATTTTTAGTATTTTTTCCATTTTTTAAATACTTTAATGGAGAGGTTTCTTTTCAAAAATTACTCCGTCACTGGTGGCATGACCGAATTAATTTTGAATATGCCGAATATTGTATGAAAGGCATGATGTGGCACGGTGGCGGTGGACTAGATACCTATTTAGATACAAATGAATTTAAAGAAAGAGCGCAAACCGTTATCACCGCAAAGTTTAAAAATAATCCTTTAATTTTGGGTATTAACCAACTATTTCCAGATTTCTTAACAGAACAGTTGCGCGTCTCTGCTTACTACACCGGTTTAGGTCAATTCTGGCGAGTCATGGCTGATATGTTCCTCAACTTATCAGACCGCTATGACCGAGGCGAAATCAAATCGATTTCCCAAGTTGTAGACCACATTAAAACAGGGTTAGTAGCAAATGCATCAAACCCAATTACCTACGCTGTCAAAATTCGAGGTAAGGTCTATGAAATCATTCCCAAAAGCGTTGGTTTGACCTTCTTAGCAGATACAGCAATACCTTATGTAGAGGCAGTTTTCTTTAGAGGAACACCTTTCCACGGCACAGTTTCATACAACGCCCAAGCTTATCAAATCTCTCCAGATCAAAGTCGATTCCAGTATGGCGCATTATATGCAGATCCTTTGCCCATCGGCGGCGCGGGTATTCCTCCCACCTTGCTGATGCAGGATATGCGTCATTATCTTCCAGAGTATTTGCACGACATTTATCGTCGCAGTCTCCGGGGTGAAGATGATTTGCGAGTTCAAATTTGTATGAGTTTCCAAAAATCGATGTTTTGCGTGACGACAGCAACGATTTTGGGACTAATGCCTTATCCTTTAGATACTAAAGATCCAAGTGAGGAAAAAGGTAATCAAGTTTATTTAGAGAAGTGGATGAGTCGGTTACAAACTTCGCGGTTGCTGGATGTGAATAAATAGTTGATTTTTGATCAATATTATGCTTCTGGTTCAACGCCAAGCGATCGCAATTGAGCAATCAAGCGATCGGCTCTTTGACGTTCCTGTTCGGCTCTTTCTTCACCAGTCAACAACAAATTACCTTGCAAATCCCACCAGCGGAGCCAGGGTAATTCCATATTCTGATATTGTCCTTGCCATAGACCTAACTCAACTCCTAAAGGATGTATAAGATAATGTCCACGTTCATTTGCTGTTAATAACTGATATTGTCCACCAATTAATTCATAAACTTCTACGCTAGCTTTACTTACTTCATAAATGCCGTAAAAAGCTGGATGAATTACTTGCTCATAAATCCAAAATTTCCCCTTCCAAGGAGTTTTGTCTCGTTCTTCGCTACCATCTCCAGAAACAAATTCCAAAGCAATTAACGGTGCGATAAATTCTCGCCACAACACATAAGACCTTCGTGAAAGTCCATCCAACGAAGGCGGTACATTCGGTACAAAAAACCAGTCGGGTGCTTCTGCGCCTTTTTCTAGGGGTTCGGTCAAGCGCCAGTAAATACCTAAATCCTGGCCGATACAATACTGACCATTAGGATATAACTGCTTCAGCACAGGTGTAATTGAGTCAGTCAGTAAAATGCTTTGAGGATGCTCTTGCCAGTTTTTCACAAAAGTACCGTCAGACTCTGGTAGCTGCGTATGGTCAGGGAAAGGAGTGAGTTCGTCGGTGGTTGGATTGGTTGCAGAGGTCATAAGACTACCTTTGCAGGAGTAAGGGTTGTTTTTTAGTTTAGCAATGGAAGGGGAGATGGGGCGATCGCTTACACCTGGCAATATAATCTCATACCACATCTAAATGGGAACTTTTAATGTAATACTAGGTTTCTGGTTCAACGCCGAGCGATCGCAATTGAGCAGTCAAGCGATCGGCTTTTTCTGAGCCAGTCAACAACAAATTACCTTGCAAATCCCACCAGCGGAGCCAGGGTAATTCCATATTCTGATATTGTCCTTGCCATAGACCTAACTCAACTCCTAAAGGATGTATAAGATAATGTCCACGTTCATTTGCTGTTAATAACTGATATTGTCCACCAATTAATTCATAAACTTCTACGCTAGCTTTACTTACTTCATAAATGCCGTAAAAAGCTGGATGAATTACTTGCTCATAAATCCAAAATTTCCCCTTCCAAGGAGTTTTGTCTCGTTCTTCGCTACCATCTCCAGAAACAAATTCCAAAGCAATTAACGGTGCGATAAATTCTCGCCACAACACATAAGACCTTCGTGAAAGTCCATCCAACGAAGGCGGTACATTCGGTACAAAAAACCAGTCGGGTGCTTCTGCGCCTTTTTCTAGGGGTTCGGTCAAGCGCCAGTAAATACCTAAATCCTGGCCGATACAATACTGACCATTAGGATATAACTGCTTCAGCACAGGTGTAATTGAGTCAGTCAGTAAAATGCTTTGAGGATGCTCTTGCCAGTTTTTCACGAATGTACCGTCAGACTCTGGTAGCTGCGTATGGTCAGGGAAAGGGGTGAGTTCGTCGGTGGTTGGATTGGTTGCAGAGGTCATAAGATTACCTTTGCACTGGATAAGGGTTGTTTTTTAGTTTAGCAATAAAGGCAGAAGCAGGGCGATCGCTGTTAGTAAGCTGTTAGGCAAAGAAAATTGCACATTAACTAATGTTCGCGCAGCGTCTCCTTCAGGAGAGGGTTGTCCTTTGTCATTTGTCATTTGTCCTTAGAAACACTTTTGACCAAAAAGAAAGCGGAAAACACCAAAATGAGAAAGCAAACTGAGGTTTGAATAAGTAAAAGCTGCTTTTGCTTGCGGAAAACACCAAAATGAGAAAGCAAACTGGGGTTTGAATAAGTAAAAGCTGATTTTGCTTGCGGAAAACACCAAAATGAGAAAGCAAACTGGGGTTTGA
>NZ_JAVRBM010000024.1:0-107399 GCF_034531255.1 Nostoc sp. ChiQUE01b
GCGGTCTCAAAGCCTTATATATACTTGCTTGCAAGTTTTAGGACGGGTCTAATAGCGATCGCAGTTTATCTTTGGTGTAAAACAGACCAATAACAGGCGATGCCTACGGCTGGCTACGTCTACACATTTGCTATATCGGCGATGCCTACGGCTGGCTACGCCTACGCATTTGTTATTTCGGCGACCTCATTTGTTATTTCGGCGATCGCAGTTTATCTTTCAATCTTTGGAATTGCTGAGAGTAAGGCACGGAGAGCGTTGTTAACAGCTTCTGATGTTTTGAATATCTCAGCGACATCAGCATCAAGAGTAACTGTCAAAGGAGCTTTTTCTTGCTGACTAGCAAAACGGTTGGGCAAGGCTTTGTGATAGTCAAAGTTGTACTCTGGAAGCAAGTCATCATCTGCGTTGTTGCAGAATTCAGAAGCCTGTGAATTCTTCATAATCTCATTGCATCATGATTTGTGGAAAGCACAGCGATCGCAACAAGAGCAGCAATTGCGTAGGCGTAGCCCGCCGTAGGCATTGTGCATAACAAAGTTACGAAATATCGCCATATCTCAAATTTTAATGAGCAGCGCAAGATGTAGCGGAAAGCGAGGAGTTATGGGGCGATTCAGTAGGTACTTGAGCAACCAGAACTACGTTCCCATTGGCATCCATTATCCACCCTTGGGCTTCTACAATTTGAGCAGGTTCATTGACAGAATTAACTTTCTGTAATTTTTCTTCTGTGTTTCGCTGCGCCTGAACAACAGCTCTTTTCTGAATACCGCCAGCACGATTCTGACTCTCTGGAGGGAGCGCGATCCAATCTGCCAGCACCGCATCATCAGCTATCAATGGCTGGGTGGGATCGGCTACTAGTCCTCCACGTCCAGTGGTAATAAATGAATTTCGTGCTATTTTTCCACCAGTACTACAACTAGCAACAATTTGCCGCGAAGCATCAACCAGATTTACGGGCAATTCCACTAATCCTTTACTGGGGTCAGCATCTGGTGAGTTGATTTGGACTGTACCGTTTAATCCAAACTCGGAACTAGCAGTAATATCACTATAATTAGTTGGTTTTTCTCTATATTGCGTGCCTATGACACCAAAAGCCTTGATTTTGACATTACCACCATTGCCACCGACAGCATTAGCACTGATGTCGCTATTTTCACTGGGGACAGCGATGATGAAGCCATTAGGTACATTGACGAAGATATTACCGCCATCTCCCTTAGCCTCTGCGTTAGTGGATATTTGACTATTGCGACGCATCAGTAATATGTCTTGCACTTGTAGTGTAATATCCCCGCCTTTACCTGACTTACTATTAGATGTGAGTTCTCCTTTGGTGTCTAAAAGTATAGAGCGAGCAGTTACATTTAGATCGCCTGCTTGACCTAAATTGGGTAAAGCTCCTAAGTAGGTAAATGTGGAAAATTCACTGTTCACAGCTATTGTAGCCTGGTTCTGGACTATCAATTTTCCTGTGGTGATTCTCACTTTCCCGGCATCTCCGGAACCGTTAGTCAAAGCAATCAAGCTACTGGGACTACCAGATTCCGAGGCTCCAATTAGTTCTATGGAGTCGGAGGCATTCACAGTCAAATTTCCGCCATTTCCTTTAGCTGGTACTAATTGAAAGCCCTCCTGTCCTAGCTGTAATATACCATTTGATTCTGTTGTTACTTTTGCACCATCTTGAATACGCAACCTCTGGGTGTTGATCGTCATGTCACCTGCCTTTCCATCTGTACCAGTTGAAGTAGATAATAGACTAGGTTGAGCCAAATCAGTATTTGGATAAGAACCGCTACCAATCACCTCTACCGACTCATAGGCGTTCACGGTCAAATTTCCTCCATTACCCTCGCCTGTAGTACTAGTGAATACTTGTGCGCCATCCCGAACAACTAATTTCCTAGTATTAATCGTTAAGTCTCCACCTTTTTCTGTACCCGTAGTCTGAGTTGTCAAAACCACAAGATGGCCAGTTAGTTCTACTGTCCTACTCTGTAACTGGATATTCCCGCCACTACCCTTGCCACTGGCATCTACAGTAGATGGAATTTCCGAACCGTCAACAGTTCGCTGGATTAATCGAATGTTTTGGAAATTCTGGACGTCTTCATATCCTAATGACCAGCCTTGGTTTGTTTGGTTCAGATTGACCAGACTACTAGGAGCTACACTTCCTAACTCAATTTGTCCCGATGTTGCTGTTAAATTTCCGCCCTCCAGCGTTATATCACCGCCTACAAGTGCCAAGGTTTTGCCTAACTTGACTTGTAGACCAACGGGTTGATTGAGGATATTAGTAATTGTACTCTCTGAACTTTTTGCTTGAGATTGATTACGAATGAAAGCCGCAGTTGCTCCAAATTGTAAACCAATGGGTACACTTACTGTTAACAGAGGTGTGGTTCGGGGATCTGTGGCACTAAACTTTGTACCATCGGCAAAGTTCAAACTACTTGCAGTACTCGCCACAAATGAACCGCCGATGTTTAAAGAAGCATTGGAACCAAAAATAATCCCATTGGGATTAATTAGAAATAGGTTAGCTGCGCCGTTTGTTTTCAGGATGCCATCAATATTAGAAATAGACTTACCTGTTACCCGGCTAATAATGTTTTGAATATCCGTAGGATTTTGAAAGTCAGCCGTAATCCCTGTAGGTATAGAAAATTGCTCAAAACTGTGGAACAGATTGTTTCCTGCTCTGGTTCCACCTTCAATAATTGTGATATTACCCTGCATTTTAACCTGAGAATTAGTAGTTAGAGTACCATCCGGGGTAATTTGTTGAGCAATAACAGAGTTTCCGCAGAAAGCTATTGCACCACATACTGCAAATCCTAGACTTTTAAACCAGCGAAAACAGTAATCTCTGTTTTGCCGTTTACCTAAATTCAGAAAGTTGCACATTTGTAAATAATATATGGTAGGTTCACAAGAATGTTGTGTTCCACACAATTAAAAACGACGCTATTACCTTTACTCTCAATAAGGTGAAACGATAAAAATGTAAGTCGAACCTTTTCCTAATACCTATGGTATACAAACATATTTACCATTGTACCAACCACAACTCTTTAGCTCCTTCTTTCTAGGTGGAATTCCTTCGGACAAATCCTGAACATCCTTCTCTCCATTAGCATCATTCAATTCAGTTTTATTAAGGTCTATATTGCTCTGCAAGTCATGATAATTATCTCCCGATATACCATCATTTTCGCTTACACTACTAAATTTAGAGTTATTCAAGCTCTGACTAGTTTCCTTTTGAATATCGTCTGTTAGCTGTTGTGTGTTTTGAGAATTCATGACTTTTGCTCTCCTTGCAGAGTGGTAAATGTGTAAACTTATTTTGTGATGTACTAATTTAACCTGACTTCGATTAGTACAGTTTGGCAACGAAGGAATCAACGATACAGAGTCTAGAGTGGCACGAAAGCATTAGGTTTCTAAAGCTCTTGCGAACTCCGATAATTATGACTTCAGCTTGGCTAGTAATAATTACGTATTGTGTAACAAAACTTCATATATTTATGCTGGATTTCTTTAAAGGATTGATGAATCTGGCTACTGACTATTGATCGCTCAAGAGAATTGAGTAATTGATACCTCCTCATGTCTCACACTCTGCTTACGGTTTGGATAAACCTAGAAGCTTTATTAAGGCGATCGCTAACTATGCCCAATGCCCCATACCCAATCCCCAAAATCCTAAATCTTTTACTCATTAACCGTGCCACTATAGAAAATAGAGCTGCAAATTGAGCAATAGGAAGACTAAAGAACACTGTGCAGATAACATTCTTAGGGACGAGTTCCGGTGTACCCACGCGATCGCGCAATGTTTCCAGTGTCGCTCTGAGATTACCCCAAAGGGCAGAACTGTGGTTATTCGACTGTGGCGAAGGTACTCAGCATCAAATTATGCGGAGTGAACTGAAAATCAGTCAACTCTCCCGAATTTTTATCACCCACATGCACGGCGACCACATCTTTGGCTTGATGGGACTTCTTGCTACTTGCGGCTTGGCTGGTAATGTGGAACGAATTGATATCTATGGCCCACCTGGATTAAATGATTACATTCAATCCGCCTCACGTTATTCCTACACGCACTTTTCTTACCCGATCAAAGTTCACGCCATCCGTCCAGGGATAATTTATGAAGACGATGACTTCACCGTTAGCTGCGGTAATTTGCATCATCGGATTACAGCTTTCGGCTACCGCGTAGCCGAAAAAGACCGAGCCGGACGCTTTGATGTGGAAAAAGCCAAGGCGTTGCAAATTCCTCCTGGTCGAGTTTACGGTCAACTCAAGCGTGGTGAAACAGTTACCCTTGCTGATGGACGGGTGATTGATGGCACTCAATTGTGCGGCCCTACAGAAATTGGTCGAAAGATTGCCTATTGTACAGACACAATTTATTGTGATGGTGCAGTGGAATTAGCTGATGATGTCGATGTATTAATTCACGAAGCAACCTTTGCCCATCAAGATGCAGATATGGCTTTCCAGCGATTGCATTCCACAACCACAATGGCAGCGCAAACAGCTTTAGGTGCTGGGGCGCATCGACTGATTATGAGTCATTTCAGTCCCCGCTATGCTCCCGGAAATACTTTGGAGTTGAAGGATCTCCTCAAAGAAGCTCGTGCTATTTTTCCCCGTACTGATATCGCTTACGATTTTATGATTCATGAAGTACCCAGACGGCGGGAAGTAGAATTAACCAAGGTAGGTGTTTAAATTTTGAATTTTAGATTTTAGATTTCCTATTGAACGTTTCTAATCTAAAATCTAAAATTAACCAGGCTCTATCTTAGATTTTAATAGTCTCAATCAGAATATCAAGCAAATAAACAGCAGTTTAGTTTTCCGAGTAAGTCAACTATTTAACCAACAATTTACGGTTAACTAGATGTATCAAGAATATACAAATAGTATGGTTTAAATATTTTTCTCAGTGTGGTTTTTTATATTACAAGTTATCAAAATAACTTTAATATAGATTAATGTTGTGAATCAGATAATTTTATACTCAAATACTTAGGAAAAATAATTAATTTTTCGTCAAGATTTTTCTGATTTAAATAAAATATTTATTAAAAATTTATCCTCCCAATACTGATTAAGAATTTATATGCATGAATTGATGAACATGAAAGCGCCAGTTGGCATAATATTGTGCCAAATTAGCTTGTCATTGTTGGAAGAAGAATTAAGTATGCGATCGCGGCTATTAGGTGTAAAAAAATCATTTCATATTTCTCATAAATCTTCCAAATAAATATAGTGTTTTGATATTAGAGGAGTTTAATAGTGGCTAAGACTAGTCTGAATCAAGAGCAACAGGTTACTACTTCAGCACAAGGGGCAGCTGACATCAGACAACTATCTACTATTTTGCTTCGCCGACGCTTTCTGATCTTTGGGGTTTCCTGTGTAGTTATGTCAGCTGCTAGCCTCTTGGCTGTCATTGCCAAACCTACTTACCAGAGCAATATGCAGATATTAGTGAATTCCAATTTATCTGAAAGGGCACAGTCAAATACTCAAGTTGTTGATTCCACTACTCAGATGAAACTCATGCTGAGTTCTAAGTTGCTTCAGAAAGCTGTAGATTTACTCCATTCTGATTATCCTGATATTACCTTACAAGACATCAATGGTCAAAAAGAACCTAACAAAAAAGCACCTTTAGAAGTAACTCCAGAAGCGGGAGGCATAGGGGCAAATAAAGTTTTTAATCAAGCATTTAAAGTTTCTTTTAATGACCAAGATCCCGTAAAAGCACAAAGAGTACTTCAAGCTCTACAGAAAGTCTATCAAAACTACAACAAACAGCAGCAAAAAGAACGTCTGAATCAGGGATTAGCTTTTGTAAACACTCGCCTACCTGAGGTAAAAAAAGAGGTGAGTAAAGCTGAGAAAAACTTAGAGCAGTTTCGCAAAAAACATAAATTACTCGATCCCGAAGTCCAAAGTAAAATTCTGCTAGAATCTCTAGCCGATATTCAACAACAGCTACAAACCACTCGTGCCAACCTTCAAGATGTAAACGCTCGCTACGATAATCTAGAGCAACTAATAGCGTCTTCGTCCCAGCAGAATACACTGATTTCTTCTCGTTTAAATCAGTCAAGCCGCTATCAAGCATTATTAAGTGAAATTCAAAAGACTGAACTAGCGTTGGCTAAGGAGCGGCTCCGCTATACAGATGATTACCCATCGGTACAAAAACTAAAGCAGCAACGCCAAAGTCAACTTTACCTCTTACGAGAAGAGGTAAAAACTATTACTAATACTAGTAAGGAAAAGCCTTTATTCAAAGGACAAATGCTAGGGGTTGATCCAACGCTTGTAGATGAGTTTGTTTTAGTACAGACAAGTGTTTTAGGACTAACTGCCAATGAAAAGAATCTCATCGAGTCAGAACGGCAACTACACTCTGAGTTAAATAAATACCCAAGTTTAATAGCAGAGTATAATCGTCTACTGCCAAAGGTAGAAACTAGTCGCAAAAACCTTGAACAACTACTCCAGGCACAACAGTCATTGGGACTAAAAATTGCTCAGGAAGGATATAACTGGCAAGTTTTGGCAGAACCTTCTCTCGGTACTTATATGGGTAACAATAGATTATTACTCTTGCTTGGAGGAGCGGTAATTGGGCCGATTTTAGGTATCTTAGTAGCCCTAATTTTGGAAAAGTTTAATGACGCTATTTATTGTGCCGGAGATTTAAAGAAACTGACAAACCTACGTGTACTGGGATCGGTACCAAAATTACCATCAAGTGGTATCAAAAAACGGCGGCTTGGCCTGCCTTGGAATGGCCGAGGAAACTCAAATTTTTCTGTAATAGAAGCCAGTAATAAATTGCCCGTCCATGAAACTTTGGACATGATCTACCAAAATATTCAAATATTAAAATATCCTTTAGTGTTCAAGTCGCTGATGTTTACTTCAGCACTACCAGGGGAAGGGAAGACAACCTTAGTATTAGGTCTTGTAGCTAGTGCTACCCGGATGCATCGACGGGTATTAGTAATTGATGCTAACCTACATAATCCTAGCCTGCACAAAATTCTGGAACTATCCAATGATTGGGGGCTATCTCTGTTATTAGTTGATGAGACAACTACTCATTTTCAAGATTACATCCAGCCGATTCACCCCTACATTGATATTTTGACTGCTGGGCCAGAACCAGAAGACACAGTGAAGTTGCTCAGTTCTCAACGGATGAAAGAACTAATAGAGGTCTTTGAGCAAAGTTATGACCTAGTACTAATAGATGCTCCATCTATTTTAGGCACAGTTGATGCCAGGATTGTAGCATCCTTTTGCAGTGGTATTGTAATGGTAGAGCGCATGGGGAAAGTGACTCGAACTGAACTGACTCAAGCAATAGAAATTTTGAGTAAGTTGAATTTAATTGGAATTATCGCTAATGAAGCGAGCAATTCTCAAAAGGTATTGGCATCGTAAATCGAAGAATAAAAGTTTCTCTTCCACAGCAGTCAGATTTAGACGATTCACTTTCCCTAATTACTGCAACATATTTTGACTGTATTCTCAACCGAATCGGAATATATTTGAGCAATGCGATCGCTTTCGGTGGGTGCTTGCGCCATCGCTAAGTGATTGCATCTGCATTACATATTAAGATAACGAGGTCAGTCGGAGCTTGCCTGACTGGCAGTTAGCAATATTCAGGCTACTATACTGGATAGCAAGTAAATAAATATACTGATGTGTTATGGTCAACTGAGATAGTAAACTGTTTAACACATTAAAACAAAGCTAGTGAAAAAACTATTTGTAACTTTTAATATTTTGGTACTTTTATTGCCCCTAACTGCTGTAGCTAGCAGCACAAATGACGACTTGTCATTCTTCGAGAGCAATAACAATTTGATCGTCGCACTAGATAACAAGACTAATACTGCATGTTCTTTCAACACTAAAACTAATTCAGTCGTTAAAATGTCTGATGTTAAGTTTACTGATACGCGAATGGTTGGGGCCTCTTACTGGTGGGGAAAATTAAGCGGCAACCTGAACCATTTTCTTAATCCTAAAACATTTAAGATCAGCCAAATTAAAGGTAAATGGAGCGATAATAACGTCATCTTAATTAAGAAACAACATTACAAAGACTATGCTGCTTACACAGAAAATCTCGGCGCAACCTGTGTTAGAGAAGGCGGTTTAAACGAAGTAGCTAAGAAGATGATCAGGTAACTTATCTTACATTTAATCTCAATTATGAGAACTTTTTACTGTATATTTATCTGCTTCTACTCAAGTAACTTAGCAGGTGTTAATGCAATGCCTAACAAGAGCAATAACTAGCGGCATTGGGTATTGGAAACAGGCACAAAAGAGGAATTCTTCCCCTGCCTCCTGTTTCTTCACCTGATTTCTACCTTATATTTAAAGCAAAATGCATAATTAGTAGGAGGTGGCAACCTCCTGCGTTGGAGAACTGTCTCATCTTAAAGTAGTAGACGCGATAATCCAGAGCGTCAATTAGATACTAGTGTGATTAGATGATCAGCATGAAATTCCAACTTTACTTAGGCTCTTTATTTTCTCAGATTAAAATACGCTATTGGTGGGTAAGTATCTTTTTGTGGATTGCTTTGGTTGTCCCAGCCCAAGCGTCTGTAATTTTACGCGTGGCAATTGAGAGGGGCGTTAATCAGGTAAAAGTGGGTAGTTCCACCACTGGGATCGTTAAGGATAGTACTGGCCGGACTCTTGGACAGTTACCAGCAATGAGTGCATATTATGCTCAAGCCGTTCCTGGTGGAGTTGCTTTAGATAAGTGGCAGTCTGGTTTATTTTGGATTGAGCCAACTGGTAAAGGATTTGTTTATATTGGCGATCGCTGGTATCGAGGCAGAACTCTGGTTGTCCCCACAGAAAAAGGCTTAACTGCTGTAAACTGGGTTGATGACCAAGAATATCTCTACAGCGTTCTTGGTGGCGAAATGGATGCTAGCTGGCCCCAAGAAGCTTTAAAAGCCCAAGCGATCGCAGCCCGCACTTATGCCCTCTACGAACGGGAAAAACAACGAAATAATCCCGTTTACGATTTAGGCAATACCCCCGATCGCTGGCAAATTTACAAAGGTGTCATCAGTGAATCTCCTGCTACTTACACCGCAGTGGATTCTACTCTAGGGCAGGTACTAACTTACAAAAACCGGATTATTCTCTCAGTCTTCCACGCTTGTTCTGGGGGACACACCGAAAACGTGGAAGATGTTTGGGGAAATACCCTTCCTTACCTGCGTGCTGTTCAAGACTATGATCAAAATGTCCGCGAGTGTAATTGGGTGAAAACCTTCTCGCCCAGTGAAATTAGCGCTAAATTTCCTGAGGTAGGCAGTGTGACGGCGATGATTCCAGAGACATACTCACCTTTTCGTAGTGTTAAAGTTTTAAAAATTGTCGGTAACAAAGGCACGAAGGTGCTAGAAGGTGAGAAAGTGCGAACAGCCCTCAAGTTAAAAAGTACTAAATTTAGCGTCACAAAGGGGGCCGATGGTAGTTTTGTACTGCAAGGGCTTGGCTACGGTCATGCTTTAGGCATGAGTCAGTGGGGGGCGTACAATCTGGCTCGGCAAGGAGTGAACCATCTGCAAATTTTGGGACATTATTATCAAGGTGTAGCTCTAACACCAATTCAGGCGAAGTAATTGGGGATTGGGCATTGGGCATGGGGGAGTGGGGATGAGGAAGAAAGACTTTCCTCTCTGCTCCCCCTGCTCCCCCTGCTCCCCCTGCCCCTCTGCTCCCTATTCCCCACTCCCACGTTCTAAGCGCCGTTGCTATTCAGCGTCAATTTTTGCAGAACGTTCAACTTCTTGGTCGAGTAAGTCAGTTTCGCTAGAATACACTAAATCTTCGTTGCCAATGACTTTTTCTGTGGCAAATTGTTGGGCATAGTTGATTTTTTGTTGCAAAAGTGCATCAGGACTTACTAATAGCCTTGCTCTGGAAAGGCGATCGCGGTTGCGATCGTTTATCTTACGATTACGCCACTGAATCCAGAAATAACGTAATAACGGTATGCCTAAAAAACCTGCTCCGTAAGCCAATAGCAGCCAATAAATTCCTTGTACAAAAGCTACAAGTCCACCTAACTGGATGGCAACAGTGCCATCTCTCAACAAACTTCCCAGTATTAAAGCACCAACAAAATTTAGTATACCCAATCCAGCACTCAGCATAATTTGCCCGGAACTTGCAGCGCTAAAACGCCAAGGAAATTCCTCTAAATGATCTGATATTGCATGACGGCGCTTTTTAACTGCACTCACCTGCAACTCTGGAAAGTAATAAACTATTTGCCCTTCTGGGCTTACCCCCGGTTGCCCATTAAACCGCGTTAGAACGGGCAACATATAATCTTCGTACTCTCTTGTGTATCCCTGGCCAATGTCATCCAAATATGGGGCAATTTGTTCTGCTACCACTGCACCACGGTTACTCCGAATCACCGTAGCAATTTCTTGCCAGCGACGTTCTTCCAAGTTGGCGTTTGGATTACCATCGCCAAACAAAAACGAAAAAACAGCTTCAAAGAAATTCAGATTGCTTTCTACTTGCCTTTCACGTCGTCGTTCTTGGTAGTGGGTGTCATAATTTGGGCTAAGATACCAAAATAAATTTGGAAAATAGAAGAACCCCCCACCGCCGTAATTACTGCCCCGATTGTCGCCGTCACGATCTGAATTAGCAGCAGTAATGATAATAAAGATGGTAATAGTTATCAGAGCGATGGAAACAGTTAAGAAAATTCCAAAAGAAATGCGAATCAGGTAAAATAGAACACTCCAGACCTTTTTCCACCATTCTTGCAATCGTAGCCGAAAGTATTTATTACGCAAAATTGCTCGAAAGTTTTGTGGAAAAAGGAAAACTATATCACCTGAATCCGCTACCTGTAAATGTCCGCCAGCATCAGATGCTAGGGCTAACAAGCTTTGATTAGCTTCAGCGACGTTTAATCCTGCCTGAGTTGCCACATCACCAACGGTGACACGGTAGCCCAGTTGTTCCACAGCTTGCATGATGGTGGGACTGGGAGCCATTGCTCTCCTCTCCTATTGAAAATTATTCCCTTTTCTTAAGTATAAAGTTTTATTTTGAGCGACTTAGCAGGGGTAGGAATAAAGCATGAAATCATTAAAAATAGAAATTCTTACTATTTCATCTATATGAAAGCCATTGTCAGTCCATACTTTGAAGCTCAAGGCCCTTCGCAATTTCTTCAAAGAGGACGCTTCGTTGAACACCCGGATGTAGCGCTAAGGGGTCGGCAAATTTTTTTGGGGTTGTTGGAGGCAGGATGCGAAATAGAATTTGCACCGCCGCCAGAACTTTGCATCTTAATCCTTCGCGAATCAATCCTTGCAGTACACGACACTAAATATATTGACTATCTCAAGGTTGCTTGGTCGCATTGGTCACAAATTCAGAATGCTAGCACTGAAATATTTCCCAATATTTCTCCAAACCGCTATATGGTCAACTTCAACGAAAACCCTGTTGCTTTAGCAGGATGGTACATTGCTGATTGTGCAGCACCAATCGGGGAATTCACATGGGAAAACTCACTAGGTAGTGTATCTGCGGTGATTGTAGCGACATCTCGGATCAAAGCTGGGGAACTGGTTGTTTATGCTTTGTGTAGACCAAGTGGACATCATGCTTGCCGCGATATGGCAATGGGCATGTGTTTCTTGAATAACAGTGCCATTGCTGCTGTTGAGCTTCGCAAGCAATTTGACCGAGTGGCAATTATTGATATTGATATGCATCACGGTAACGGTACGCAGCAGATTTTTTATCAGCGTGGCGATATTTTAACAATCTCGATTCATGGCGATTCGAGAGATTTTTATCCCTTCTATAGTGGCTTTGAAAACGAATGTGGCTCAGGCGATGGCGAAGGATATAACTTGAACATTCCACTGCCAAAAGGAAGCAATGAGGCTTTTTATCTAAAAGCTCTAGAAAAATCTGTCAGCAGGGTATTATCGTTCAAGGCTGAAGCTTTGGTAGTGGCGACAGGTTTCGATACCTTTAAATCTGATCCCCTGGGTTGCTTTGCGCTGGAGTCTAATTCTTACTATAAAATCGGTAGAATGATTCGCTCTCTGAATCTACCGACACTATTTGTGCAAGAGGGTGGATATTTCGTTGAAGCCTTACGGGAAAATGCTCGGCAACTCGTTAAAGGTTTTGAAAACGTTTGAATAGTAGCTAATGCTGCTGTAGGTAGTTGCTGTTCATTAACGAAATCTTTAGATGAATTTGGTAAACCAACACTAAAGTCGATAAACTGACAAATGACCTGACACACAACGTGTTATGATTGTTTTCCTCAGCTTGGTTAACCAGCAAACTTTCTGCTCAAATATGGTTCAATACACTCTCGCTCAAAGCCCAGAAATTATCCTTACTGTTTCTGGAAAAGATTCAGCCAAAGCCCGTGATAAAGCAATGGATCAGCTAATGGAACTGATGGATGCAGGTAAGCTACCCACGGAACTGGAAGAAGGATTTGGCCCTCAACAATTAATTGAGGTAAAAGAGTCAACTATTGATACTGCTAGTGGTGAGGATACCATTACACAAGCTGTTCAGGTTCTGAGTAACTTGGCCACGCTCAAGCTGAAAGTTCAGGAGTCACGAGCTGAAGCGTTGGAAATTCGCAAAGCTGTTGATATTCTGTTCACTGATGAGTCGGTGACAGAAGAGGAAATTACTCGACTCAAGGAAGGTTTTAAAGTTCTCAAAAATTTTGCCCAAGCTAATGTGCGCTACCAAGAAGCGCGAGCTAAAGCAGAATTAGCTCGACAGACTCTAGATCAAGCTCTCAAATCGCCTGACAAGTAACATCTACAAGATTAGATGCATTGAGACACATCTTAAAAATGCAATTAAATACTTTAAAAGACAGGCATGATAGCTTGTCTTTAGATTAACTGGGGCGCTAGGATTCGAACCCAGGGATGGCGAGACCAAAACCCGCTGCCTTACCACTTGGCGACGCCCCAATAATTTCACTACGGTTAGTATAACACTTAATCCTTGGTTAATGTCAACTACTTTAATAGTTGATTTCAGATAATGGGTTTTTACAGCAGGACATTGATTGCTTGGAATTCTTGCACTTTGATTCTTTCATCACTTTGAGGTGAACCTTTGAATCTTCGTGCTTCAGGCATAAAATTCTTTTCTTAGCATCTAAAATCTGGTTCCTTTAATGGTGAACGCCTTAGAGCCAGGCTCACTTATTTCTTTTTCTTTAGTCTCCAGTCTCGTGAAGGAAGACCGCTGCAATCCGACTTGATGATAGTAGTTGTTTAGTAGCCAGCCATATAAAGAGTGGAATAGTCTTCGCATAGCGGCCGCAAAGTCGGCGCGGTTCTTGAATCCATCGATATAGCCATTCAAGTCCTAAGTCTCGAACTATGCGAGGTGCCCGTTTATGAATTCCGGCATAAACTGGGAAAACTCCACCCAGTCCAATCATTACAGCTTGTATTTTGCCCTTATGTTGAGCTATCCAATTTTCTTGTTTGGGACATCCCAGTGACACTAAGACAGCGCTAGCACCACTAGAGTTAATCTTTTGAACCAAGGCTTCGTCTTCAATTTCGGTTAGGGGACGAAAAGGTAGAGGTTCCATCGCCGCAATCTTGATCTGCGGAAATTCCTTCTCTAACCTGTTTTGTATCCTAGACAGAATTTCTGTTTGGGAACCTACAAAGAAAATGCTCTGATTTTGTGTTTGAGTTAGCTGACACAATGCGAGAAAAATATCCATCCCTGCCACGCGGTCTTGGTAAAGCGCTCCCATTTTTCGCATCATCCATACTAGAGGCATACCATCAGGAGTAACTATATCTGCATTTCGCAATACGGTGGCAAACTCTGGATTCCAATGGGCTTCAATAAGCATGTGTACATTGGCTACATATACAGTTTTGCTCTCACGCCTACTCGCCCACTTCAGTATTGTTTGTATCTGCTCGTCAAACCGTAAAGCAGTAATAGGAAAATCAAGCACTTTTTTAGTAGGTAGAAGCACTCTCGCCACCATCAATAACTCCTGTATCCAAGAAAACAATTCATAGATTACCTAGACCAATCCAAATTATTTAATATTCGGATTGGATGACTCCTGACTTTTTGTCGGCTTGTGTCATTGTTGGAAGTTAACACATGGAGGTGCAATTGCCTTTTTAGTATACTTTTGACTTAATCGGTAATACTAGAATTATTTGCTGCTGTGTCTTAGCTTACTGTTTTATGTTAAGGATTTCAGATACTGCTTGACAAAATTCATACTTCCTTCATAATTAATTTTTGGTTAGTTCATCCAAGCATTATAATTGCGATAAATTCCTAGAGAAATGCTGTATATTAAGTAGTATATACTACTTAATTGCTTAAGTATGAAAGTAAAATGCTAGCCGCTTAGTCTGCCGATTTTATATGTAAATATGCGCTTAAGAGGTTGAATTAAAATTAGTATATGTTAAAGAACAGCTAATAACTTTTTATGATGATTTACAAATTTAAGTAGATCGGTGTAATTAAATATAACTGGCTAAGGTCGTCATTTGTCATACCCTGCGGGAAGGCGTTCGCGTAGCGTCTCGTAGAGAAGCGCCTACGTCATTAGTCATTGGTAAGGGTTTCAATGATGTTTACGTTGCATAACATAGTTCGGTTTTTTGATGTTGACTTACTGATTACAGATTTAATTTAGTCTCTGTATTGATGAAAAATCTCTAAATTTTATTTTTTTCTGAAATAAAAGTCCAAAAAATAAGGGAAAGATAAATTTATCTTTCCCTGCTCTCTGGTTTTTATTATTGTCTGGCTTGTTACTTTCTTTAAGTCTTTGGCGTAACATTTGCCTTTGTTTTTTCAGTTGACGCTTCCTAGCAGAACCGCCTCTACCTTTATCATTTCTGCCTTCTTTACGGGGAGATTCCCATCTTTTCAGGCGCATAAGTTTTTAACCTCTTTAGCACTTGTTTGATAGTGGGCAGGAGGAGAATCGAACTCCTATGACCGTAAGGCCGCCACATTTTGAGTGTGGTGCGTCTACCAATTCCGCCACCCGCCCTTATTATCTAACCTTAACTAGTATACTCTAAAATTAAGAGATTTTGTAACAAGTCTGAAAATTATTTCTCAAAGTTTTGCTGGAATAACAATTTTAAGAATCTCCAGCTTAAAGGCGTGGCAGGTTCAATAAACTAGGGTCAATATCCTGTATTTTGGCACAGCCGCTAAGTGCCATTGCCACATTTAACTCATCTTGCAGCAGTGAGATGATATGAGATACGCCGATTTGTCCTGCTACTGCTAGTCCCCACAGTATGGGTCGTCCGATCAGTACTGCTTTTGCTCCTAATGCCAGAGCTTTGAGAATGTCTGTGCCTCTACGAATGCCTCCATCTAACACCACTTCTACTTTACCATCCACTGCGGCTACTATTTCAGTGAGGGCATCCAAAGAAGCGATCGCACCATCGAGTTGTCTGCCACCATGATTAGAAACAACAATTGCTTTGGCTCCATATTCTACAGCCCGCACAGCATCATCTGGGCGTAAAACTCCTTTGATAACTAAAGGTAGCCCAGATAAAGACTGCAACCATTCCAAATCGTCCCAAGTGACTGCTGGGTTTAGCTGTTGGGCAAAATAGGTAAATAACCCAGATTCGCCTTTTTCATGGGAAATATCTAGCCCTGAGATGCTCGCAAGATTAGCCAGATGTAAGTCTTGGGGTAAGGCAAACTCATTACGTCTATCTCTCTCGCGCTGTCCGAGAACGGGTGCATCTACAGTGAGACAAAGTGCTTTGTAGCCTGCTTTATAGGCTTTTTCTACCAAAGCACGAGTTAACCCCCGGTCTTTGTGGATGTAAAGCTGGAACCATCGCAGAGAATCTGGAAACTGATTACATGCAGTCGCCACCTCTTCAATGCTCTTTGTTGCCATTGTACTTAACACCATACCCACACCAGCTGATGCAGCAGCTAGGGCTGTGGCAACTTCTCCGTCTGGATGGGCTAGACATTGAAAAGCCATTGGTGCGATTAACAAAGGTAGTTGCAGGGGTTGTCCTAAAATGGAGGTACTTAGATAGCGATCGCTCACATCGACTAATATCCGAGGTCGCAGCTTGACTCGCTCAAAGGCAGCACGATTATCTCGCAATGTGATTTCGTCCCAAGCACCACTGCTGTAGTAATCAAGTGTCGTTTGAGACAGATGTTTTTTTGCTAGCTTTTCGTACTCAAAAAGGTTGATGGGTTGAAAGCGATCGTCAGTGGATAAGTAGGTAGACATAATTAAATCTAAGATAAAACTTTTGTTCGTAGTCAGCGATTTATCGCTCTGCATAAGATTTTAAATGGCTAGAGTCGCTGACTACGATTATTCATTGTCAAGGCTTTCAAATGGATTTGTCGCATAGTTGTATTTATTTTTACTTACTTAGTTAGCGAGCGCTCAACTGAATTTATGTACCGAGGTGTTGCTCAAACAGCAGGAAGATTGCTCTCAAAAAAAAGACCTCTGCTTTGCGCCAGAGGTCTTTCTGTTTCAGAACATTGTAAAATTTATCAGTAACGTAAAACGCTAATATGGTTAATTTAGTGGCTTCACATGCCATGAATGCAAAAATAGCAACCCAATTGCCAATCCCATACTGACCATTATTATTACTCCTATACCGAAAATGCGTAGGCGCAGCCCGTCGCAGGCATCGCTAAGATTTAGGTACAGACCTAGAAATCTAATGCTGCGACCAAAACTTCATCTTATGCAAGGTTTTAGGAAAACTTTTCCCAGCATTGGGCAACTAATTGACTTAACCAGCGGCGTTGTTGCTGATCCAACAGTGGATCGTCTGCTAACAACTGAGCGGTCAATTCTTCCAAAGATTGACCCTGAGCGCGGACAATTTTAATTACTCCAGCGATCGCACTGGCAACTAGTTCTTCATCAATCGGCTGTTGTCGCAGAGCAATAATTTCTTGGGGACTGTCTGGAATGGGATAATTCATGGCGTGGGTTTACAGAAATACAAAATGAACAATAACTTTGACAAACTCTTAAAATTTCTTCACTGAATCTTTACGAAACTAATAGGGCGGAGTTTACCTTACTTTATGCCTTAAGAAAATCTGTCTTAGTGAGTAGATTGATGGGAGATGTCAGGAAAAAATGAAAGAAATCCTTTATTTAGAAGTTCCAACTCCAGAAACAGAAACTGTGCGTAGTTGGTTACAAACAAATTTTGAACCTGGAAATGGAGAAAAAGTGCTTACCTCGGAAGGCTTTCGCCTTCAAATACCCAGTCCTACTACACCTGCGGGAGTGGCTCCTTCCGAAAACTTGCCTACAGAACTTTCGGTATTTGTCTGGTCGGTGCAACGAACTACCTATCTGAAAGTATTTCGCTGGGCAGAACAACCTTTTCCCAGTGAAGGACAAATTCTGCAACGCTTGACCAAGGAAATCAGAAGCCGTTTTCCGCATCATTACCCAGAACCGCCAGCAATTGATTTATCCCAGCAATCAATATTTGCCGCACTAGGCTCTACTTACCCCCTTACCGTCAAGTATTTTCAGAAAATGCCCAATGGTGAATATGACCTAACTCGTGCCTATTGGTGGGAAAAACGGTGGCGCGAAGGGGTGCGGAATCCGCAGCAGCCGCGTCAAGTGGTGTTTTCCAGTCAAGGGGACAGGGGAAGAGGTACAGGAGCAGGGGAAGCAGGGGAAGCAGGGGGAGATAAGAAAATAACATCTCCTTTATCCTCCTCATCCTCCCAATCTCCGACTTACGACCTGATTTACATCGGCGGCGCACTAGGCGCAATCCATGCAGCACTGATGGCAAAACTGGGATATAAAGTCTTGCTGGTGGAACGAATGCCCTTTGGGCGGATGAACCGAGAATGGAATATTTCCCGCGACGAGATTCAAAGCTTGGTTAACTTGGGTTTAGTCACCCCCGCTGAGTTAGAAACTATCATTGCCAGGGAATACAAAGACGGATTCAATAAGTTTTTTGATGCTAATAATCCAGCCAAACTGCGATCGCCCGTCCTCCACACACCCACAGTCCTAAATTTAGGCTTGGATTCCGAAAAATGGCTCCAAATGTGTGGGCAAAAACTGCAAGCGGCAGGCGGTGAAATTTGGGATGAAACAGAGTTTATCCGTGCAGATATTGATATATCACAAGTTATATTGCAAGTCAAGCACTTACCTAGTCAGGTTGAAAAACAAGTAAGTGGACGGCTGCTAATAGATGCAATGGGAACTGCCTCACCCATCGCTTGGCAGTTAAATGGTGGTCGTGCCTTTGATAGCGTATGCCCGACAGTGGGAGCGGCAATTGAAAGCGGATTTGAGCCGGGAGTATGGGATTCCCAATATGGAGACGTTCTTTACAGTCATGGGGATATTTCGCGGGGAAGGCAGTTGATTTGGGAATTGTTTCCCGCAGCAGATGATGAACTGACGATTTATTTATTTCATTACCACGAAGTAAATGCTGAAAATCCCGGTTCCTTGCTGGAGATGTACGAGGACTTTTTCACAATTTTGCCAGAGTATCGCAGGTGCGATATGGATAAATTGGTGTGGAAGAAGCCGACATTTGGGTATATACCAGGGCATTTTAGTGTAGGAAGTCGCGATCGCACAGTTGCCTTTGATCGATTGATGGCGATTGGCGATGCAGCATCACTCCAATCTCCCCTCGTTTTCACCGGCTTTGGTTCTCTAGTTCGCAACTTAGAGCGCTTAACAACGCTGTTGGATACTGCCCTCAAACATGACTTATTGAGTTTCCGCCACTTGAACCAAATTCGTGCTTACCAAAGCAACGTTTCCGTGACTTGGCTATTTTCCAAAGGCATGATGGTACCCACTGGTAAATTTATACCACCGCAGCGGATTAACTCTATGCTCAACACCTTCTTTGGACTGTTAGCAGACGAACCGCCAGAGGTGGCAGATAACTTCATCAAAGATCGGTGTGATTGGTTAACTTTTAACCGTTTAGCACTGAAGGCAGCTAGAAAAAATCCTGCCTTGCTTTTATGGATTTGGGAACTTGCTGGCCCTAGAGATTTAGTGCGATGGCTTGGTAGTTATTTCAACTTCGGTCGTCATGCCCTGGTTAGTGCTTTACTAAGTCCGTGGTTTGGGCACTTCTTGAACCGAGTAGGTTTTTGGCTAGAACCCCGGAATCCCCGCTTGTGGCTGTGGTTATTGGCGATTAATTATGCGATCGCCACAGGCAAACCGCGATCGCCCAGCCAGGTGGCAAAATCCAACCCAGAAGGCATAATTCCGAAGTCAGAAGCAAGAATTCTCAATTAGTCATTAGTTTTAGACAAATGACTAAGGACAAATGACAAATGACAACTAACTATTGACTCTTGGGGCGAAAATTCGGCAGTTCTACAGATGCCAATGACTTACGCCCCTTGGGTGGACGCTGGGGATAAACTACTGGTGAAGGTGAATTGTCATCATTGGTGTTATCACCTAATGACTCTGAGGACAAATTACTTGCTGACAATTGTGAAACTTCTGACCAGTAGTCTTCAGTTTCTCCAACAGGCGTTTCAGCGTGAGATGGAGTGGAGGAAACCAGTAAGTCATTGGCTGGTGAAAGCACAGAATCCGTCGTCCAAGAAGTAGAGGTAGTTGCAGGAGGATTAATTTCTGCTTCCAAATGTTCCTCCTGTGGATTTTCTAGTTCTTCATCGTCTTCTAAGATTGTTGCTAAAGTCCCCCAAATAGGGGCATCACTAACATCTGTTTTCGCAGCAGATGGTGGGGATGTAGATGTAGGCTGAGAGGTAAAAAACATTTGGATTAAACTATCTAATTGCTGATCTAAATTTGATGAACCCGAAGGTGAAACCGCTTCAGTTGTATCTGGTGTATCTGGAGAATCATCAACTTCTGGAGATGGCGCGGGTTGTGTTGGTGTTGGCGTGTCTTTCTTAACTGTCCAGTTCCAAGGAGATGATGGCGGTGTTGCAGAGGCTTCATTTCTTTGGAATGGGATTGGTGCTGAGGGTTCACCCCAAGAATTATCTAAATCGTTACTTAAGGATTCTTCTTCTGCTGACCAAGGTTGAATTGGCTGGGCGTTAGGAAACAAAGACCGAGCTTTTCTAGAAAATCTTCCTTGGCTACTAGTTATGTCTTTAGGATGTTTTGCAGCATCCTCTAAGGAGTCATAGCTAGGAACCGATGTATCTAGACATTTTTCCAAAGCTGCTTTGAATTGCAGCGTCTGGCGTTGTTGTCGCATCAGTCTAGTACGTAACTCCCGACAAACATTTTCTGATTGCAATAACTGCTGAGATTGTTCGTTGTTATTAGTGTGTAGCAACGTACATTCTCGCTCTAATTGGGCAAGGCGTTGTTGGCTAATTTGTAGCTGTGCTTTATAAGTATCAGTGAAAATTTCCTGACGTTGAACAGTTTGTACAGCAGTTTCTAATTGTTGAAATAAAGATTTTATCTGTTCTTGAGCCGCAGCTAGTTCCTGAGTGTGTTGGTTGAGCATCGACTCACTAACGCTAGAACGCGTTTTCTGCCACTGCAAAACCTTTTCTGACTCAGCTAGGTTGTCTTTTAGCTGCTCCACTTGTTCATACAATTTATTGTTAGCCGCACGTAATTCTTCGTTCAATGCCAGCAGTTTCTGAAATTCTGAGTCAATAAGTGCTTGTTTGCCGCTTTCAGGCTCTGCAACCCAGTCCTGCCGGGGAGTATCTTGTGAAAATTGTCTATCTTCAGCTGGCATGAGGAGTGGCAGTTTTCTAACTGTCATATTGTCATTAGGCACAACTGAGTAAAAGGGACAACTCGCCTGCTCTGATTGTGGCGAATTAGCAGAATTTAAGGATTCCATCACAGCCCCCTTGTTTGAGGTGTCAGCTTCATTCATCACTCTTGACTCACCTGCTTAAAAATATTCAGCAGTGCTGGCATTAGCATTGCTTATAAACTGTGTCTAATCAGGGTTTGCTCTAGAAGCTAAGTTTAACTCTCTCCAAGCACCAGCAATTAATCATCAATTGGTGTTCCCCATTTTGTATCTAGACTGATGCCGTTATAACACTATGATGCTCTGCCCCGTCAAGAAGAGGTAGAAGGGGAACTTTGGCCACCTTTGAGGATAGGCGAGAGAGAGGAGAAACCCGATACGTTAAAAATTAAACTGTATTGGCTGGCTAATGAAGTTTTTTACATGAAAAAACTGCCTCAGATTATACTTTATTTTTTATAATCGCATCTGTCTTAAGAGATAAATTATGATTATCTCCAGAAATACATTTTGTAATGCCTTATTGAGTACTTAAGTATAGATGTCCGTATAAGTATCTACTTTTCAATGATAATTCTCTAATCTTAAGCGATCGCTATTTAATGTCAGCAAACAACTAAGAGCTTTCGCCATAACTGCGATGTTAATAAATTCTGACCAATACGAGCAAATACTTATAAAGTATTGTTGAAGAAGTAGCAATATATCTAAGTAAAATCATAAAACTTTTTTAAAGAGTAATCTCAACTTAGTACGGGCTTTTTTCTCTCTAAATACATTATTAGCAAGCAATTTCAGGTTCTCTTAGTTATAAGCTTTTCTATCAACTTGTCTTTAATACATCAAGTTTGTTTAATGATTAGGATAAAATCGTTTAAAGTATACTTTACTACCTAATAACATTATTTACTTTGTAATTTAATTTACTAAAAACTAATTTATTTTACGCGCTGCTACGGATACAATTTTTATTATTTTATTAAAGAATAGTTGTATTGACCGAGTTTTCTACTAGAAACAAAGTAATTATAAAGACCATAATTACTAGCGATTAATTTGATCGCAACGCGAAATAAAGCGTTGTGGCAATTAGACTTTTTCAAAAAAATCAAAATTTAAAATAGGGGTGCTAAAGATGACCGACGTACTTGCAATCGGCGCAAATATCAAACAAGAAGCTGTCAAATTACCGCTGTTTGCAAAAAATTGTGACAGTTTTTGGGACAAAGAAATTAGACCGTTATTTACAGATGAGTCTCTATCTTTCAAAGTGAAAACTTTTAACAGAAACTATGTTAAGTACGTCAACTTGGATAATGGAGCTACAACCACACCCTTTGCAACCCTCAAGCAGTACGTGGACAAAATGCTTGACACCTATGGCAGTGTACATCGAGGTTCTGGGCAAAAGTCCATCATCACTACACGAGAATATGACGCCAGTCGAAACATCATTCGCAACTTTGTGGGGTCATCTTCAGACAATTATGTAATCTTTGCGAAGAATACAACAGAAGCAATTAATGGAGCTGCCACACTTTGGGCAAAAAAACCTGGAAAAATTTTAGTTTCTGATATCGAGCATTCATCCAACTTGCTGCCTTGGGTTACTAGAGACGAAGTTGTGCAGTACAGAACGCAGCCAGATGGGAGTGTAAGTATTGCAGAAATTGAAGATATTTTCAAGGCACACCAAAATCTCCCCGAAGCCGAGCAAATTAAGTTAGTAACTATTACAGGTGCTTCCACAATTACAGGTTATAGACCTCCGATTTACGAAATCGCAGCTTTAGCACATCGGTATGGTGCGAAGATATTCGCCGACGTGTGTCAGTTAATTCAGCATGAACGAGTTGATATGCGTGCAGATGATGACCCATGTCATTTAGATTTTGTGGCTTTCTCTGGACACAAGATGTACGCCCCTTATGGAACTGGAGTTTTGTTGGGGCCAAAGGAATTTTTTGATAGCTCCTACCCTTATCAAATTGGGGGTGGAAACCTGCCTTATATCACTAGAAACCTAGAGATCAAGCGTTTTTATACAGAACGGGCCCATGACCCTGGAACACCAAACGCAATGGGTGCGATCGCCATTGCCAAGGCGATTGAAATTATCGAAGCAGTAGGGCGCGATCGCATAGCTCAGTATGAACACTCTCTAGTTGAATTTACATATACACGGCTTGGGCTGATTCCTGGTGTCAAAATACATATTCCCGGAGATAATTTAGCCCATGTTATTCCCTTTGATATTGATGGATTTGATGGACGCTTAGTAGCAGAAATTCTGGCACAAGAATATGGCATTGGCGTTCGGGCTGGGGCTTTCTGCACTTATGAATATATTCGCAAACTTAAGAATGTTTCAGACGAGCAAGACTGCGAGATTGCTCAGGAAGTAGATAGAGGAATTACACGCAACATTCCTAGTATTATCCGAGCCAGCTTTGCTGTATATAATACATTAGAAGATTGCGATCGTTTTATAGATGCGATCGCTCAAATAGCTAAAAACGGATTGGCTCACTATTTGCCCAACTACACACAAGATCAGATAACCGGTGTTTGGACAGTGATAGACAGCTAGTTTTTTCACGGCATTGGGCATGGGGAAGAGGCAGAGGGGCAGGGTGCGGGGGGCAGAGGGGAAAATTCTTCTCCCTTGCTCCCTGCTCCGCTATCTCCCTCATCAAGCCTTGTTCTGTGTATTTTAATTACGAATTACGAATTAAAAGGAGGTAATAAGCTTGACCGATAAAAACCTCTTTCACCAGGAGGATTATCTACAGGCACGGGTTGATCAATGCATCTGGCAAAAAAGCACAGATGCGGGTATTTCGCGCCAGTGCTTTCTGAAAATACTAGCTACTATGGTTAGTGCTACAGCCATCGCGGGGTTAACTAAACCTGCACCTGCTCACAGTCAGACAGCTATTAAAACTAAAGGCAGCAAAATACTTAAACCATTGCCACCAGGGTATATCTCTCATAGCAAAGGCACATTAGAGATGAACTGGGAAGCGATGTATGGGCGTGGCTATTTAGTACCAAATGATTGGTTTTATGTTCACAACCGCAGTACACCTCCAACCTTTGACCCGTCTACATGGCGTTTACAAATTCATGGAACTGGCGTTTCTGCACCTTGCGAGTTTACTTACGATGAAATCATCGCTATGCCATCCATCTCAGTCACTTGTGCCATTGAGTGTGCTGCTAATGGTCGGCGCTTCTTTGAAGAAGCTTACAACACACCACTTCCTGGAACACGGTGGAGGCTTGGGGCTATTGGTGTGGCTGAGTGGACTGGTGTACCACTTGGTATGTTATTAGAGCGAGCTGGACTGAAATCCACTGCAAAAGACGTACTCGTTGAGGGTGCAGATGTAGATTCGCTGGACTCAAAACAGACAAATAAATCCAAGTTCAGCAGTGTAGTTCCAATTAGCAAAGCATTAGCAGATAACTCGCTCGTTGTCTACGCTATGAACGGAGAACCATTACCTCCAGATCATGGCCAGCCGTGCCGTGTGATATTCCCTGGTTGGGGAGGAAACGCCAACGTTAAATGGATTGAGCGGATTGAAGTTTCCGAAACGCCGATATATACCCAGTGGGTGACAGAGCAGATGGTATTGGTTGGTGCAGATTACCCAGCGATCGCACCGTATAAAGGTAAGCTGATTACCTATCAAAATGTTAAGAGCGCTTTTGAGTTGGCTTGGCCTGCTACACTTTCGACTGGAACCCATTTACTACGTGGACGTTCTTGGTCTGGGAAAGGAAAGATTGTACGTGTGGAAGTCAGCCTAGATGGTGGCAAAACTTGGCAATTTGCACGACTGAGAGAACCAAATTTTCCATTTGCGTGGGTACGCTGGGATATTGAATGGAACCCAATTCCTGGGGAATACTTTCTCCAAGCTCGTGCTACTGACAATTTAGGTAATACACAACCGACTACTGTTCCGTGGAATGACTCTGGATTGCTCTATGGAGGTGTTGTTAGCCATCCGGTGACAGTACAGGCATGAAGAAAATAAGGGAGATCAGGGGTACAAGAAGAATAATCTATGCCCAATGCCCAATGCCCATTCAGTACTATCAATTTTCTAGAAAAATAATTATTTATGATTGATTTTAGTTGGTTGATTTTAGTGACTGGGGGTCTAATATCTGGAGTCATAGCTGGACTTTTAGGAATAGGTGGCGGTATTATCACAATTCCTCTTTTAGTCACACTAGGTTATACTCCCGTTCAGGCGATCGCTACTAGTAGCCTTGCTATTGTAATTACTTCAATTTCTGGAAGTTTGCAGAATTGGTGGATGGGTTACTTTGACTTTAAACGAGTAATTTATTTAGGAATTCCAGCCTTCTTAACTACTGGAATAGGTGTATATTTCGCCAATAAAATTCCATCTTATATCATACTATTTACATTTGGCATCATACTACTTGCTAATATCTATTTGATTGAGCTTCGCAAGCAACTAGCCTTCAAGGAAATTGAGAATACAGCCCCAGCATTTAACCCATTAGTTTCTAAAATTGGTACTGGGGGAGCAGCAGGAATATTAGCAGGTTTATTTGGCTTAGGTGGCGGTACGATTATGGTACCACTACAAATGTTGCTACTAAAAGAAGAAATTAAAGTAGCAATTCAAACTAGTTTGGGTGTGATTGTCATCACTGCTTTAGCTGCCTGCACAGGACATACATTAGAGGGAAATATTCTGTTTACTCAAGGTATGGTTTTGGGATGTGGAGGTCTATTAGGCGTTCAAATGAGTACTCGCACATTGCCAAAACTACCAGATTCCACTGTGAGTTTAGTGCTTCGTATCTTCTTAGGAATACTATCAATTTATATTTTTTGGGAAGCTTGGATAAATTATCAATTCATAGTTTCAAACCCAATAAATCAGGAATTGTCAACTTATTACCAACAAGATTTCCGACTTCTCTGATAAGTCGGGAACCTAAGCTTTTTCAACAGGTTTCCCCAATCGCCAGTCTCTTTTAAGGCATTTAGACGGAAATTTTCAGAATATTATTTTACGGTAGCCAGCGGGGATGAAATCCGGCTAAGGGAAGTTGTTCTGGTCTAATTTCCACAGTCGCAGCATCGGCGATGGGCAACAGAGGCATTAACCACAAGCTACTGGTAGCAATAACATCTCCATCATCAGTTTTCAAAGTGTTTGTAGGTAATGATGCTGTTGTGTTTGTCTGCGGTACTACTTGGTCAAATAACAAGCCCAAACCGTCGGCAGATAAACTCATTTGCACATTTCGTTGAGCGGGAGGCAGTACTAACAGTGGTTTCTGTTGCCCGGTTTTCAGATCAATTGCCACGACATAAGGCTGTTCAATGTATTGTTCTTTGGATACTAGCTGTGTTAGCAAGCAGTAAAGGGTAGGTGAGGCGATGTCAAATTGGCAACTGAGAATTGAACCTGTTGTTTTTAATAGCTGTTTCTGTACACCTTGGTTTGTCACCAAAAATAAATCCCGCGTGTAATCTGTATTAAACTTTACCATCGCGGCTTGAGAGCCATCCTTGGAGAAAGCTTGTACCAAACCAAACTGCGGCAGAAAATCTAGGGGTTTACTGGCATCACCTTGCAGTGGTAAAATCGCTGCTCCCTGTCCTTGGGCAACTGCTACGGCTTTACTATCTGGTGTCACCATAAAGTCTCCCCCTGGTTGGCTTTTTAGACGTTTAGGGGTGGGTTTTTCTTTTGAACCATCACTGGTTGCTGGCATAAACCATAGTCCAAAGTCGCCAGGATTAGTTTTATTTCCCCGCTGGATAACAATAGTTTGTCCATCAGGTGATAAGTCAAATTTTAGGTTTTGATAATCTTTACTATCTAAAGTCAGGTCAACTTTGCCTTCTGGTTCTGCTTTTTGTCCAGATTTAGCAGAAACGCCTGTTGTCACTGTATACAGTTGGGCTGAAAGTAAGTCTTGATTGTTTGCAGCGCGAGCAGAAAATAAAATTTTCTCCGCATCAGGAAATGACTCAAAGTCGATTACTATCAGGTCTTTGGGGGTAAGTACCCTTTTTTGCTCTTGGGTTAAGTTGTAAAGAACTAACCGTCCCTGTTCTTCTCGATCGGTTCCGATGTAAAGAATGACGCGATCGCGTGTACGGAAGCTACCAACAAAGGGCTGTATCAACCGATTTTTGCCCTCTAACTCCGCAAACTTATCTTTAGCTCCTTGTAACTGCACTTTATAATTTGTGCCATAGGGTGCTGGTGTCACCAGTGTATAAACCATCCGCCGCCCTGCCCAACTGAATTTACCTGCTAGGGGTGGCTCGATTTTCAAGTTATCCTCGACGCTTTTTGCTTCCATTGGGCGGCTGAAGGTGAGGGTGAAGGAATTATCTTCTGCTCCAATTTGTTGATTTTGCCAGGTAAATTCCCGGACACGAGCAGTTACCACATCACCTTGCAAGATGATTAACCCAATCAGCACACTCAGCAGTAGCATTAGTGCGATCGCTATACGATCCAGTGGTTGGATAAATGCTTTAGATTTAGTCATTGGTTATTGAGCATTGGGCATTGGACACTTGTACTGAGCGTAGTCGTTGGCGCAGCCTCTCGTAGAGAAGTATTGGGCATTGGGCATGGGGCATTGGTCGTTAGTTATCTACAAATGACAAATGACAAATGACAAATGACTAATAACTATAAGGATTTTGGGGTTGAGGAATCTTTTTGAGAGAGGTAGCGGCAATGGTAAGTTGGCGTTTACCTGCTAAATTTTCTGTCACCATTTGTCCTTCTACTTCCAGCCAGGTATCAGTGGAGTAAGGCTCTTGATTGTTTGGGAGTTTGACGGGTAATCCCACTGGGTAAGCATCTGCTGCACAGCAAGTTAAGACAAATCGTGCTAAAAACAAATATTCTTTTCCTATATCCGGTGGGTGGATGACAAATCCCTGCACCTTGACTTTTTGCCCTGTATATGCATCTGGCTCTGGATAGACATTGACGGTGCGTACCCAGTCTACAAGCGATCGCTCCTCTGGACGAACAGTAGCCCGAAAGGCTTGGGGTTTGACACGTGTGCTTCCCAATAAATCAGCCGTCACCCCCCTTTGGAGTGCTTTATCACTGGCAAAAACTTGCGGTGTAATGATAAAACCTAGAATCGCTGTAGTCAACAACAAAGCACTGCCCCAACCAGGGGGAAATAAACTAATATGCGGGGCGTTTGGTGTAACATCACGGCGACGACGTTGCCAAAGTTCCTGCATTTTGAAGAAACCAATAACAATCAAGCTGATACCAGTTACAACTACGAACCAAATGTAATTTGGATGAATCAACAGGTTCAGCTTATTAGTTAGCCAATATCTCAACATCAAAGTGCCCCAAGCTGTAATTGCTATAGCATCCAGCCAAGGGAGTAACAGATTTGGAATTTTAGATTTGGGATTTTTGTTAGTCATTGGTCATTGGTCATTGGTCATTGGTCATTGGTCATTAAACAAAGGACAAAGGACAAATGACAAATAATTTTTTAAAAGATGTGCAAGTTCAAGAAAAGGGTGAACACAAATGTTAATTGTGCTGCTAAAGCAAATAAGTAAAAAACTGTTTTGGGTTTAAAAATGGATAACATCAAACCAATACCTTTGATGTCAATCATTGGGCCAAACACTAGAAATGCTAACAATGAACCACTGCTAAAGGTTGAGGCAAAAGATAGGGCAAAGAAAGAATCAACTGTAGAACAAATAGACACGACTACCGCTAAGATCAGCATGACCACAATTGAGGTAATGGGCCCAGCACCCAAACTGAGAATTAATTCACGGGGAGCTAGGACTTGAATAGCAGCAGCGATCGCACTTCCGAGAACCATGACTCCACCGAGTTCTCGGAATTCTTGGATGCTATTATCCACAACTAGACGCAGTTTCGCTGCCAGTGGTTTATTGGAACTAGAGACTGAAGTAGGCGGGACTACGAAATTAGCATCTATCCGTAGAGGTATACCTGCTTTTCCTCCTAAGATATAAGTCCCAGATTGCAAGATATTCGGTACTGTTTCTTCTGGTTGTGCTTGGTAACGCTTACCACGACGTTTGGTTTCAGGCTGCGCGGGTGAATTAAACTTCAGATAACGAGCGATCGCAGGTTGGACTATGGGATTTAAGTCCTTTTGAAAACTGAAAACATACCCAATAATTGTGGCAATTACTAAGGAAAATACGACTCGTAAGACTACTATTTCTGGCTGATCTCGAAATGCTGTCCAAGTTGACCAAATTACAATTGGGTTAATTGTTGGTGCTGCTAGCAAAAAACCAATTGCTACTGGTGTAGGTACTCCCTGAATCAGGAACCGCCGTGCTACTGGTACATTCCCGCACTCACACACCGGAAATAAAAAGCCGATCATGCTGCCAACTAAAGCACCCAGCAGCGGATTTTTGGGCATTTTTTCTACTAGTTTGCGCTCATCAACAAAAAATAGCAGCAAACTGGAGAATAAAACCCCAAGAAGCAAAAAAGGCATCGCCTCGACTAGCAGACTTAAAAATAGCGTAAAACCATTGTTCAATTGATTCATGGGCGTCGCAGTCAAAAGCGGTTTTTAGTTTTAGGGTTCTGCCTAGTCATTCTATCGAAATGGGGATCAAAAGCAGTTCGGGAAAATTAAACATCATTTATGTAGCAAGTTATCCTACTTACAAATAACGGTTGAGCGCTACAAACCTTGGTTTTACAGGAGTTCGTGACTTTTAACTGAGTGCATTTACTGACGATGACCATTTCTAAGATTGTCTAAGTTCAGAAATTGTTCCGTTCTAGAGGGCAAGTAACTGCACAGATGATTTGAAATTACCTATGTTTATACTTACAGTAATTTGCTGGATAAAATATTAGTTTGGCTGTATTTTCATCAACTATTCACAGTTCTTCAAAATTTGGGGTAGGCATAGCCCGTCGTAGACATCGCTATTGGTTGCTACCATGATTGATTTTGACTAGTTGTAGCAAAATTTGATCTGAGCTTTGGTTGATTTTTTACTACAAAAAAATTATATCCCCGACTTCTGAAAATAAATCGGGGATACAGTCCACTCTTTGACGATTATTTTGTCCAATCGCTGTTAATTACCTTTTGTTGGAATGCCCCAAATCTTGATTTTTTGATCGAATCCACCACTGGCAAGAATTTTACCATTTGGACTAAAAGCGATCGCACTTACCCAGTCTGTATGTCCATTCAGTGTATTTATTAACTCGCCTGTAGGTAAATCCCACAATTTAATTCCATCTCTGCCTGCACTAGCAAGGGTTTGTCCATCGGGATTAAGGGCGAGTGCATTTACCCAGTTATTATGTCCTGTAAGGGTGCGGACTAATTCTCCAGTATTAATATTCCACAGTTTTATGGTGCGATCGTGGCTAGCACTAACTAATGTTTGTCCATCTGGTGTAAAGATTACAGCGCTAACAGCACTAGAATGAGCTATAAATTCACTGATTAATTTACCAGTACTCAAATTCCACAGCTTGATTACACCCTTATTATCACCACTAGCCAAGGTCTGTCCATCAGGACTAATAGCTAGGGTATAAATCGAATTATCAAAGCGTACTATAGTCCCTAGAGGACGCTGCTGTAGCAAGTCCCAGAGACGAATCCCATCTAAAGCTCCACTGACGAGAACTTTACTATCAGGAGACACCGCTAAAGATAATACATTACTGGTATGTCCGACAAAAGAGCGGCTAAATTTTAAGTTTTTCAGGCTCCAGAGGTTAATCGTATCGTCATCGCTACAACTAGCGAGGGTTTGTCCATCTGGCGAAATCACTAAAGATTCTACGGCTGCTTTGTGTGCTTTGTTAATAATCGCCAACTTTTTGCCCTTTGCTAAATTCCACAGGCGAATTACACCCTCGTTTTCTGCACCTCCACTCACAAGAATTCTGCTATCTGGAGTGAAAGCCAGGGATTTAATGGTTCCGTTATGTCCGATGAGTGTGTAAAGTAGTTGAGCATTAGCAAAGCTGCTGGTAGCTGGGAAGTTTGGCATTACTTCAATGGCAGCATGAGCTTGATGAATATAAAACCCTTCCCAGGTAATCACTGGAAGGGCAACAGCTGCCATAAATGCCAGGATAATATTCGGCCGCAGAAAATTACCGCCACCTCTTCCCTCACTACTCACTCTTTTTCCTCACTTTTTATATACAAACAAACCACCTAGAATTATGAATTACCAACTCATAACTCAGCACTCATAACTCAGCACTCTCAAAGAGGTGGTTTTTTCTTAGAAACGCTTAACATTGGTAAAGGCGCACTAGAAGAACGAGAGGGCAAATAATGTTGCACTACAGGCTCCTCTGGTAAAGAACGACGCTGCTGGAGACGCCACAACTTAAAGCCTAGCGCTATCCCTGCCGTTCCCAAACCAAAAGCAAACAACGACCAGCTATCATTCAATCCGCCAATCAGGGCATCCATAACACCCATTGTCATCAATACACTGATTAGTGGCTCTTTTCGGTAGGTTGACTTCAAAAAACGAGGTAATACAGCATTCATCACAGCTTGGTTGGTTCCAGTTCACCTTATTGTGTATATTTACCAAGAATACCTCACCCATAATTTGCCTTTTTCATTCAAGGCAGACACTAATTTATGATTTTTTTAGTAGGGGGAGGAAATTTACTCATTAATCGCCTTGCACATATTAGTTGCAAGTCTATGATGTTTTGATCGCTAATAGGTATTTTGATTCCTCTCTTGCTTACATTCTAGGGCAGTTATTTATGAATAAGTTTAATTAATCTATGTAGGGCGAAGTACTCCGCTATCAATTATTGAAGTCAAAACCAACTGGTTGTTCCAGCTGGTTGAAACTCTTTTAATTACTAGCTTACAACTTCAAGATCATGCTTGTTAATGGCACTACTTCAGACCCAGCCATGATAGCACCCCTTGATTGGTGACATATTCAATCACCAGCATCAAACCAAAGCCAATCATTGCAGCTCGACCATTCAAGCGTTCGGCATATTCGTTAAAGCCAAACTTAGGCTCTTCTAGTTTAGGTGTAATTGTTGGTTGTGTTTGTGTCATTTTTTAAGAAACCTTTTTTGGCAAACGGGACTTGATATCAGACTTCTAGTAGAAGTCACAGAAAGTGGGGATAATCGCTACTTACTTTTTAGGGTATCTGGAAAACCTCTCTCAAAATCTCTATCCTAGAAGGAGAGAGACTTGGAATTTTTCAGATGACGTTGAAAAGTCAGGTTAACTTAAAAGCTGATTGCAGTGCTGGAATGCCAAGATGACTTGATAAATTCAGCAATAGCTCCCTAGTAGGAGCTATACAATCGCTTTTTTAATAAATTGTTACTATTCTTTATATATTGTATAAATACTGGGGCAATAGTCAAGAGTAAGAGTTTGGGCTACTCAGATTGAATTAAGAAAGTTAGAACAGAAATTAGGTATCTCTAATCCAGCTATCTCTAATACGGAACTAGAAAGATAGAAGTAGCAAGCTTGAGATTGTAAGGCTACAGTTAAACAAAAAAATTATCAGAGGCGATATATGGAAATTGGTGTTCCCAAGGAAAATAAGGATCAAGAGTTTCGGGTAGGGTTAAGTCCTTCTAGTGCGCGGGTGCTGCGAGAAAATGGTCATAGCATCTTCGTCGAGACGCAAGCAGGTAATGGTGCTGGATTCTCTGATAACGACTACAGAAGTGCTGGAGCCGAAATTGTCCCTACATCAGAAAAGGCTTGGAATCGGGAATTGGTTGTTAAAGTCAAAGAGCCGCTGACCTCAGAGTATAAATTTTTGCAAAAAGGGCAGATATTATTTACTTATTTACATTTAGCAGCCGATCGCAAATTGACAGAGCATTTAATTGATTGTGGCACAACTGCGATCGCTTACGAAACTGTAGAACAACCTGGGGCAAACAGACTACCTTTGCTCACCCCCATGAGCGTAATTGCTGGTCGGCTTGCAGTACAATTTGGGGCGAGATTCTTAGAACGTCAGCAAGGTGGTAGAGGTGTACTTTTGGGCGGTGTCCCTGGAGTTCAACCAGGCAAAGTAGTAATTTTAGGTGGCGGCGTTGTCGGCACAGAAGCAGCTAAAATTGCCGTAGGCATGGGTGCTAGCGTCCAGATTTTAGATGTGAGTGTCGAGCGCTTATCTTATTTAGAAACACTCTTTGGCTCTAGAGTCGAATTCCTTTATAGCAACTCTGCTCATATTGAAGCCGCAGTCATTGAAGCCGATTTGCTCATCGGTGCAGTTTTAGTGTTAGGACGTAGAGCACCAATACTAGTATCCCGCGAATTGGTCAAACAAATGCGTCCTGGTTCAGTAATAGTTGATGTAGCTGTTGACCAAGGCGGTTGTATAGAAACTTTACACCCTACATCTCACACAAATCCGGTATACCTTGAAGAAGGTGTAGTGCATTATGGCGTTCCCAATATGCCAGGAGCAGTACCTTGGACAGCAACTCAGGCACTTAATAATAGTACACTACCTTATGTTGTCCAGTTGGCGAATTTGGGAATTTTGGCACTGGAGGTTAACCCAGCATTAGCTAAGGGTGTGAATGTGCAGAATCATCGCTTAGTGCATCCTGCTGTACAAGAGGTATTCCCTGATTTGGTAAATTAAGGTGTACAAAGATTAGGCGATCGCTTATTTTAATGGTGGTAGCGATCGTCAATCAGACTAATTTTCTTGCTAAATGCGCGGATGGGTAGATGTACAAAATGAGTGTCTCTCAGGTAGCTCAAAGAAGCAATATTAGTTCGCTTTCCACTCATGCTCAAGGATCGCATAAAGAAAGTTGTCGTACCATCTGCCTTTGATTAACTCTTTTTCGCGCAGATGACCTTCACGACGCATACGAATTTTTTCTAATACCTTTATAGAAGCAACATTTTCTGAAACACACCAAGACCAGATACGATGCATTCCCAGTTCTTCAAAGCCAAACTTTAAAATTGCCTGTGCTGCTTCTGTTGCATAACCTTGTCCCCAATATTGAGTATTTAGTTCATAGCCGATATTTGCTTCTTGCATTTCTGGGTCATTTACACGGATACCACAATTGCCAATCAGCCGATTTTCTTCTTTGAGGACAACAGCTAACTGAAACTTAGTCCGAGGTTGCTCTTTTTGCTGATTGATAAACATCTGGATAAACTCGCAAACATCGTTCTGTGTGCGTTGTGTCCAGTAGTTATAACGCAAATACAAAGGATCGGATTGATAGGTGAAAACAGCCTGCCAGTCTGTCTCTACAAAATCACGCATTAGCAAGCGATGTGTTTCTAATATCATCTCTCATGTCTTTTTTTATAGGCAACTTCTACCACATTTTCGTTAGCCGGTGGAATAATTGGCGTTGCTAAATTCAGCTATGAAAATGATTTTGCGTGATTTTCAAATCTTTGTAACAAACGTTACATTGCAACGTCTTTACACCCAGATTCATATATTGAATTAGCAACGCCGAATGATTAAGTTGCCCGATCAATTTTTTGCACTTCTTCGTCAGATAGTTTCACGTTGATAGCACGTGTTGAGTCTTCAATGCTGGAAACCTTGCTAGCACCGGGAATAGGCAAAATAGCAGGCGACTTGGAACGCAGCCACGCTAGAACGATATTATACACCGACACGCCTTTTTCTTTAGCTAACTTAGCGATCGCAGAAATATCCTGCAAATCCTGATGGCGACGCCTACCACCAAAGGGACTCCAAGGTAAAAAGGTCAATCCTTGCTGTTCGCAATATTTTAATACGCCGTCATTTTCTGGCTGTCGTTGCCAAGGGCTGTATTGATTCTGCACCGAAACAATATCTACCACATCCTGCGCCCGCTTAATTTGCTCAACGGAAAAGTTAGAAACTCCTACAAACCGAATCAAACCAGCCTCCACTGCTTCTTTAACTGCCGCCAGGGATTCTTCAATGGTGTAATTAGAATCAGGAGAATGGTATTGCCAAACATCGATGGGTTTAGCACCGCCCAAAGCCTCAAAACTGACTCGAATTGTTTGGCGCAAATGTTCTGGGTTGCCGTTGCTTGTCCAGCTGCCATTGGGACGCATCAACCCGCCCTTAGTTGCTACAATCACTTGGCTAACATCGCCTTTGTAACTACTAAGTGCCTTGTGAATTAGCTGCTCATTGTGGTGCTTATCTGACTCATCTTTACAGTAAGCATCGGCAGTGTCAATAAATGTAATACCCAAATCCAAGGCACGATGAATAACTTGGATTGATTGTGATTCAGGAGGGCGATTAGAAATTGACATGGGCATACCACCCAAACCGATCGCACTTACAAAGATACCAGTTTTTCCTAGTTGTTTGGTTTCCATGCTTTTAGCGATAGCTTTCTGCCCCAATTATCTATCAGTTAGTTATTCATCATAAATCCTCCCTAGTACTTAGACTTGAGGCTCAGTGGCATATACTTTAAAGAAATGTGACATTTAATTGCGCTATCGTAAAAGTCAGCTTTACATAAGTTCAGTTATGAGCCAACCTGAATATACTACAGCCCAAGCTACTGCCCTGACTAACCACGATCGCAAACCTATTCACATACCTGGCTCTATTCAACCTCATGGTGTTTTACTGGCACTCAGTACTCAGCTAGAGATACTGCAAGTTAGCAACAATACCCAAGTGTATTTGAGTAAAGCTCCAGAAGATTTGCTAGGTAAACCTTTGAGCTATTTAATTGACCCTCAGTCAGTGGAAATTGTCAAGCAGTGCTTGGTAAAAAAGATTGGCAGCGCTAATGCGTTTAAAGTATTAATAAATACGTTATATGGGGAAATATACTTTGATGCTATTGCTCATCATACAGAAGAAGCTGTAATTCTGGAGCTAGAACCAACTGACTCGGAATCTGAGGTGAGTTTCTTAAACTTTCATAGTTTGGCGAGTGAAGCGATCGCAAAAATGCAAAGCACATCAAATCTGATAGAATTTTTGCATTTGGTCGCTGAAGAAATCCAAAAAATCATCGGTTTTGATCGGGTGATGGTCTATCAATTTGACGAGTCGGAAGCGGGTTCTGTTGTTGCAGAAGTTAAACGGGAGGATTTATCACCTTATTTAGGACTCCACTATCCGGCTACAGACATTCCGGCACAGGCTAGAGAGTTATACACGCGCTGCTTTTTGAGATTTCTCCCTGATTTGACTGCCGAACCTGTAAAGCTAGTTCCAACAGAAAATCCAAAAACACATCAGCATCTTGATTTAAGCTACTCTGTGCTACGAAGTTTTGATTGGTGTTGTGCAAAATATCATCAAAATATGGGAGTAAAAGCTCTTTTGGTGATTTCAATTATTCAAGAGCAGAAGCTTTGGGGATTAATATCCTGTCACCATGAAACACCAAAGTATATTTCTTACGAAGTCCGCAAGATGTGCGAATTTTTGGGACAGATTGCGTCTTCAGAATTAACACACAAAATTAGTTACTCAGAATGGGATTATAAGGTAAAACTCAAATCGCTACAGTCTGAGTTTCTAGAATCTATTTCCCAAGCAGACAATTTTATCGATGCCCTAATCAAACCGGAAATTCGCTTGCTGGATCTTGTTAGTGCTTCAGGAGCGGCGGTTTGTCTGGATAATGAAATTACCCTTGTAGGAACAACACCGAATATTGATCAAGTTCGGGCGCTGATTGAATGGGCGGATACCCAAGTTAGTGACAACCTGTTTTCCACTGACTCTCTGCCGAAGCTTTACCCAGAGGCGCTGATATTTAAAGATACTGCTAGTGGCTTGTTGCTACTGCGGATTTCTAAAATCCGGCGCTATTACATCCTTTGGTTTCGCCCTGAAGTTATCCAAACGGTACACTGGGCAGGAAATCCACAGGAATCCATGCAAGCACAGGCAGATGGTAGCTTTAGCCTATCTGCCCGAAAATCTTTTGAACAATGGCAAGAAACCGTTAGATTAACTTCTCTACCTTGGAAACCTTGTGAACTTGACAGTGCGATCGCTCTCAGGAATGCGATCGTTGGTATTGTATTCTCGAAAGCGGATGAATTAGCTAAAATCAACCTGGAGTTAGAGCGCAGCAACCAAGAACTAGCATCCTTTGCCTACGCCGCTTCCCATGACCTCAAGGAACCTTTGCGGGGCATTTATAACTTCTCAACAGTGCTCCTAGAAGACTATGCCCAAGTATTAGATGATGAGGGAATTGAGTGTTTGCAAACAGTAGTATCCTTGTCTGTACGCATGGAAACTCTGATTAATGCTCTATTGCGACTCTCGCAGTTAGGACAAGCGCAACTGCGTGTGCAAGCAACTGACCTCAACGAATTGCTCAACCAGGTAATTGACGTTTTTCGTGCTAGTCGTCAAGACTCTCAGTTTGTGGATATTCGCATTCCTCGGCCTTTACCAACAGTTCTGTGCGATCGAGTTCTCGTTAACGAAGTCTTCAGTAACTTGATTGGTAATGCCTTTAAATACAACGATAAGGCGGAGAAATGGGTTGAGATTGGCTACTTTTCTCAAGATGGGGAAGATGAGGGAGCAGGGGGAGCAGGGGGAGCAGGGGGAGCAGGGGGAGCAGGGGGAGATGAACTATTGATCCATTCCCCATGCCTCATGCCCCATGCCCAATGCCCAATCTTTTATATTCGCGATAACGGTATTGGAATTCCACACCATCACCTAGAAACTATTTTTAGATTATTTAAGCGGCTCCATTCCCAAGAAAAATACGGTGGAGGAGCTGGTGCAGGACTAGCTATTGTTAAGAAGATTGTTGAGCTTCATAACGGTAAAATTTGGGTGAAATCTAATCTAGGCGTTGGCTCGATGTTCTATTTTACGCTGGAATAGTTTAAGATAATAACTAAATATGTATATTTGTTAAGCTCTTTTAAGACCACGAATGACAAAAAAACTTCATGAACCGCTGCTCGTTGTTGAGGACAGCAATGAAGATTTTCGGATGCTGCAACGTCTGATGCGGCGGATGTCCGTCCAGAACCCCATACACCGTTGTACTAATGGAGATGAGGTTTTAGAATTCCTTGATCAACAGGGAAACGATGCCTACGCTAAGGACGAAGACCTACCTAATTCTAAAGTAGCATTACGACCCTCTGTGATCTTGCTCGATCTAAATTTGCCAGGTATTGATGGGCGTGACATTTTAGATCGGCTCAAGCAAGATAAGAGTTTCAAGGGAATTCCCATCGTTGTTTTTACCACATCATCTAACCCCAAGGATATTGAATTGTGCTACCAAAAGGGCGCAAATGGATATCTGGTAAAACCGATGGATGTTCAGGAACTCAAAAAGACGATTCAAGCATTTGTAGACTACTGGCTTGAAGCCAATACGCCGCCTGTGTTGGATTGATTTATTTTTTGTTGATGTAGCAGTAGGGGAAAAACAATCATAAAAAAAGATGGCTCAAAGGACATAGAGACATTTTCATGTTTGAATCACTGTGTCTGTTTGTCTCTGTTAGATTCCTTTTCCCCATTTTCCTGTTTTTGACTATTTGGTGTTTCTTTAGGATCACTAAAGGATTCAGATTTTATTTACACTTATTTTATATTATTTTTAGAATTAAGCAATAAAACACAATCTGGATAAAAGGGATCTATATGGCTCCCTGATCCTCATAACCTTATGTTGGACACATGGACGCTACTTATCATCGATGATTGTGCCGCAGATCGGAAAATCTATCGTCGATATCTTTTGAAAGATCCGCACCAGTCCTACCAGATTTTGGAGGCAGACTGTGCAGAAGAAGGACTTGCTTTGTGCCGAAAAGTCCGCTGCGATGTCATTTTGCTGGATTTTTGTCTACCTGATATGAGTGGGTTAGAACTTTTTGATCGCATACAGCAGGAGATATTTAAGACTTCTATCCCCGTGATTATGTTGACAGGGCGCGGTGATGAAGAAATCGCTGTGCAGGTAATGAAACGGGGTGCTTTGGATTATTTAGTCAAGCAAAATTTGACACAGGATGTGCTGCAACTAGCAGTCCGTAACGCTATTAAGCAATCGTGCTTGCAAGCCCAACTGCTCAAAACTCAAGAGCGACAGCGCCTAATTGCCACGACTGCTTTACGAATTCGCCAGTCTCTTAATCTAGAGCAAATTTTGAATACGGCTGTAGCTGAGGTACAGCAACTTCTGAAGTGCGATCGCGTGATGGTGTATCAGTTTGCTCCAGATACAGATGGTAAAATAGTTGCCTCATCAATTGAGTCATACCGGACTGTGGCATTGTGCGATCGCGTTGCGGCTGGGGACTGGGGACTGGGGGCTGGAGACAAGGAGACAAGGAGACAAGGAGACATACTGATAACTAGGGAAGAGTTTTCCCAATCCCCATTACCCCTTATCCCCAGAGGGGGCCCCACCTTCCCTAATCCCCATTACCCCTTATCCCCAGAGGGGGCCCCACCATCCCCAATCCCTCATATCTATGAGCTTGGCTTGTGTAATTGTGTCAACCTAAAAGAGCAATTTAATACAAAGGCAAATCTGGTGGTTCCGATTAATCTGAGTAACAATGGGAACCCAACCCCCAAGCTTTGGGGTTTGTTGATTGCTCACCAGAATTCTGGGGAACGACAATGGCAAATTGATGATGCCCAAATGCTCAATGAAGTTTCGGTGCAACTAGCGATCGCTATTCAACAAGCTGAATTGCTAGCCCAAACTCAAGCAGCCCTTGCTAAAGAAAAGCAACTCAATGTATTTAAATCCCAAATTATTGCAACAGTTTCCCATGAGTATCGAACACCGCTAACTTCAATTTTGGCGGCTGCATCAACTTTGGTAAAACATAGCCAGCAATTGGATGAATATAAACAGCAAAAATTTCTCGGAATTATTGAACAAAAAGCAAGATATATGTCCAAACTCGTGGATAATATGCTTCTAGTTAACCAATTGGAACTGGAAAAACCCAAGTTTAAACCAATCCCGCTCGATTTACTACAATTTTTTTCTGACTTGATCGAACAAGAGCGAGAAACAGCAGGCGATCACCACGAATTGATTTTTAAAATAACTGGGAATAACCAGGAATTTTGGGGCGATCGCGGACTTTTGCAGCAAATTTTTATTAACTTAATATCCAATGCAATTAAGTACTCTCCAGATGGAGGTAATGTAGAATTCCACCTGATCGGCAAAGAATCAGAAGTAATCTTTTACATTAAAGATCAGGGAATTGGTATCCCGATGGCAGATCAAGAAAATTTGTTTCAATCCTTCAGCCGTGGAAGTAACGTTGACACAATTCCTGGTACAGGTTTAGGGCTGGCGATCGCTAAAGCCTGCGTCGAGTTACATGGTGGCGATATTACCTTATCTAGTGAAGTGGGACAAGGAACTAAAGTTACAGTCAGCTTACCGAAATTATTCCCAAAGGGTTAAGTATCTCTATCATCAACTTGACCAAAGAAAGGCAGAGGGCAGGAGGCAAGGTAGTATAAATCCTAAATCTTGCACCGCCACTTGCTTCTCCCTTGGCGCTAGCCTCTCCCTTTGGGAGAAGGGGAGACGCGCAAGGGACAAGCCGGGAAACCCTAGTCGAGCAGTGGCTCACAAATGTGGGAGTAAAAACAAAAAATTGAAAGCCTTTTCAAACGCGGTCGGGCAGTCCGTGTGGGCTTGTGGACGTATCCAAACGGGGATACTTAAATCCCAAGGATTCAAGTATCTAGAGAGGACGGTTGAAACAAGAATCCTCGTATTTTTAGGTTGAGGAGTGTCAAAAATCAGATAGAGGTATTATATATAGGTAAACTGATTGTAAACATACTTCCTTCTCCTAACTTTGATTCTACACTTACACTACCTCCCATACCTTCTACAAGAGTCTTAACAATTGATAAACCCAAACCACAACCCCCAGTAGTATGAGAGCGAGATTCATCTACACGATAAAATCTCTCAAATATCCGTGCTTGCTGTTGCAAAGGAATGCCATAACCTTTGTCACAAACTTGAATAATAGCCCGTTCTTGAAGCCGATCTAACTTAAAAATTATCGGTGTGTCAGCATCAGAATACTTAATGGCATTATCAATTAAATTTAGTAACACTTGTTTAAAGCGGCTATAATCTGTTTTGATCTCAATTGGATAAATTTTTGACTCGATTGTAATTGTGCGATCGCTATATTTTTTTGCCATCATCACAACTTCTTCAACCAAGTCATTCAGCACATAAGATTTCATTTGAAAGTATAAGTAACCGCTATCTGCACGTGCTAAATCAAGTAAATCTTGTAGCAGACGGATAGTGCGTTCAGCTTCTGATGCCGCAGTTTCTAAAGCTTCTTGTTGAGTTTGGGTTAAGTTATTCTGCCTTCGCAAGACGCTTTGCAAATAACCATGTACAATCGTTAAAGGAGTGCGTAATTCGTGAGAAACATTACTCACAAATTCTCGCTCTTGCTCCCATGATTGGGAAAGGCGCGATAACAGCATGGTTAAAGTTTGAGCTAATTCTTTGACTTCGCTGGGTGCATTCTCAAGATATAGCCGTGCTTGTCCTAAATCTTCAGCAGAAATCACAGAAGCCATTTGATTTAGCTGGCGCAGAGGTTGCAGAGAACGCTTAATATAAAATGCGATCGCAGCAGTTAAAACAAAAATTGCTAAAACACTAGTAATACCTAAACTCTGCACCATTATTACAAACATTCTCTGTTCGCGGGTAATATCCTTGACTACAAATAACTCGCCTAGTAACTTACCCTGTACTCGTACAGAACTACCACATAAAACAAAGTAGCTTTGGTTCACTTTGTAAACTTGTGGTTTAATCGGCATCTTAGTCAAAGACATTAATTCAGCTACCGTAGTATCAGATAATAAATCCAAAGTGGTAGATTTTGCTAAAATTTTATTATCAGGACTTTTTAGCCATAATAATATGTTGGTATTTGCCAAATTATTAATAGCCTTTTGCAACCCCGTTTCAGGTTGCATCATTTCACTATAAATTTGCACATCTTGCGGCAAGCGCTTGGCAATTTGTTCTATATTATATTTATGACTATCAACTAAAATTTGCTGCATTTTCCAACTAGTCCATGTAGCGAGGCTACCTAATACTAAAGCTGAAAATGATGCAATACCAACTGTGAGGCGTGATTGTAAGGAAAATGGATCTATATTTATTCCAAATTTTGTGATTTGCTTCACTGTTTAGGTTGCGTTTTAGGTGTTTAATAAGGCTTTAAAAATAAAATCAGACCGATAAATGTAAAGTTACTGTTAACCGCTACATCTTTAGTTATAGCTGATTTTAACTTACCTCTGTTGCATACCTATAGTGAAAAGTGCATCCATTCTAAAAAAATTGCTAAATATTTTTATTTAATTGCCATCTCAAATCCGCAAATTCTTGTCTAAGACTAATCTAAATGCATTTAGTAATAATTAAATTAATTTCTGCTGAGAATCACCTTAAGATTTTTAATCCTCGAAATTGATTTTGAGACGGGGGTGGTAACAACAAGCCTTTTTTATGAGTGCGAGATAGAATTGGATTTGGATGTTGTTATGTGAAAGCGATCGCGTCTTTATCTTTCTCTATTTCTGGTTCTTGATGCTTTGCTTCATATTCACCAAATTGCTGGATTAATTTGGCAACTAAACCTGTCCAGTCAGTTTGATGACTAGCGCCTATTCCGGCTCCATTATCACCATGAAAATACTCATATAATAAAATCAAATTTTGCCAGTGTGGATCGTTTTTCAACTTTTGCATTCCACCATAAACAGGACGTTTAGCAGAGTCATTTTTCAAGAAAATTCTAGTTAACCTTTGAGATAATTCTGATACAACTTCCCAAAGTGTCATCATTTGACCGAGACAATTTTAGATTTTAGATTTTGGATTTGGGATTAAATTGAAATCTAGAATCTAAAAAAGGTTTCAAGCCCCCGACTTAAGTCGGGAAGAAAATTTAAAAATTTTCAATATTTAAGCCTCTTCTTTATAAGGAGAGGTTAATCCACGCATACGCTCTCTACGAGACGCTGCGCGTAGCTTGCAACTCTTACAGAGTACGCAGACTCGCTAACGCTTCGCTATCGTAAATCCAAAATCTAAAATTGGGTGACCAGAACCTGTAGGACAGGGGCTAACGGTAACTTCAACCTATTGGTTGATAGTCTCTAGATATGGTCGCGGTTGGTGAAAACCTTGAAGTGAAGCATCGACGATGAAGCAAACTTCGATATGCATACCATCAGGATCGGAAAATGACAAGTTAAGTACTGGGCCGAGGTCGGCAATCGCACCATCACTCACACCTCGGTCTATGAGTTTGCGGCGGATAATCTGAAATGCTGATTCTGTTGGGGCATTCAAAGCTAAGTGGTCGATGTGTCCTCGTCCAAACATATCCGGCAATCCAGAACTATGAATATTATTAGGCATCTCTGCTGCGTGAAGCACGCTCTGCGATCCAGCTAGCAGAAGTGCGTGACGAAAGGCTGGGGTCGTCTGTTGAAAGATTACTGGCATCTCGAATACATCAGTATAGAAGTTGATAAATCGGTCGATATCTGCTGTCACCACTGCAACATGGTGGATACCTGATACAAGGTTCATGGTGTTACTCTAGTTGGATTGTGCAATTTCCTTTCTATGAATAGGCAGCGATAACTTCTCTACGAGACGCTGCACGTAGCTTGCTTAAGAGTAGGGGTACGTTAAGCTAATTAAACCTTAGTGAAGCGATCGCGATCGTGCCGTTGGTCAAAATCAACAATCGGCCCTTTCGGCACAATTCGATTTGGATTAATATCAGTCATACTCATGTAATAGCCGCGCTTGGTATAGTCTAGATTGCAAGTCGCTTTGAACTCAGGACGCTGATATAGGTCTAGTAGATAATTCCAGAGATTTGGATAGTCGATAATTCGCCGCAAATTACACTTAAAGTGACCGTAATACACTGAGTCGAAGCGATACAGAGTTGTAAACATACAAATATCGGCTTCGGTGAGTTGATTGCCACATAAATACCGCTGCTCGTTCAGAATAGTTTCCCATCGATCTAAACTCTCGAAAAGTTCTGTTACCGCATCTTCGTAGGCTGCTTGCGAAGTCGCAAAACCAGCGCGATATACACCAGCATTGATTGGCAGATAGATTGCATTGATCGTTTCATCAATCTTATGCTGTAGATCGCGTGGGTATAAGTCTATTTTTTGTGTTGCCAATTCCCCAAACTCTACATCAAACATCCGCATGATTTCGCGAGATTCGTTATTGATGATTGTTAGAGTTTGCTTATCCCACAACACCGGAACAGTGACTCGTCCTGTGTATTTGGGATCGGCTTTCAGATAAATCTCTTGCAAATATTGAGTGTGATTCACCCAGTCAGGAATAGCTCCTGGTGCTTGAGTAAACATCCATCCCTTGTCGCTGATAATCGGATCGACGATAGAGACTGAGATTACATCATTTAAACCTTTGATTTCTCGCATAATTAAGGTGCGATGCGCCCACGGACAGCCTAAAGAAACATAGAGGTGATAGCGTCCCGCTTCTGCCTTAAACCCACTAGAACCATCGGCGGTTATGCGAAGGCGAAACGTTGTCGGCGTTTCATTGAACTTACCGCTGGGATCTGATTTATTCCCATCGGTTGTCCATTTGCCTTCGATCATCATTCCTGACGCCATAATTTCCTCCTAACACTAGTAGTCTGTCAACTTTTGAAGATTACTTCAGCATTACGTCTTTCCTTTTCTGAAAGATGTTAATTTCTTAAAAATTCTTGACAAAATCGACTTTGTAGACAAACCAGGGTTCAGATAAACAGGAGATTCTCCATATCAACTAGCTGTCGCCAACCAAGCACGCAAAACCTCTGCCACTGTCCACGCTTGGGCAATACATCCCCGTGGAGTCATGGGGGCATCACCATCAAAAATTTCGCTGAGATTTCCAACACCGTGCGCGTTGAGGTGATTAGCTATTGGTTGCAAAAATTGACGAGCCTGCTCAGGATTTTTGTAGACGCGCAGGTGTGCTAAGACGAACGGCCCCAATAACCAACCCCAGACGGTTCCCTGGTGGTAAGCTCCATCACGTTGATACTGATTACCACCGTATTTACCCTGGTATTGGGAATGATCGGGGGCTAGCGATCGCAACCCATGAGAAGTCAGCAGCGATCGCCCGCAAGCTGACACCACACTTCTTTGCTGGGTAGGTGTGAGCGGACTTTCTGGTAATGACACAGCAAATATTTGGTTAGGACGCAACGACGAATCATCACCATCAGGACTGTCTAGAACGTCATAGCAATAACTCGTCTCGTCATTCCAGAAGCGAGAAAATCTATACTGAGCACGGTCTGCCATTGCTTCATATTCTTGGTGTGGTTTACCAAGCTGACGGGCAAACTTTGCCATTGTCCGTAAAGCATTATACCAGAGAGCATTAACTTCAATCGGTTTGCCAATTCGGGGCGTAACTACCCAATCGTCAACTTTGGCATCCATCCAGGTCAGTTGTACACCAGCAACGCCTGCATAAAGTAAGCCATCGGCGGCATCGAGATGGATGTTGTAACGTGTACCGCGACAGTGCCAATCAATGATGTCTGCAAGTATGGGAAAGAGTTCAGCAAGCAAAGTATCATCATCTGTAGCGCTGTAGTAGGCGCGGACTGCTTCAAAGTACCAGAGTGTGGCATCGACTGTATTATATTCAGGTTGCTCGCCCGCATCGGGAAAGCGATTAGGTAACATTCCCTGGTTTACATATCTGGCAAAAGTGCGAAGAATTGAGCGTGCTACCTCTGGGCGACCAGTGGAAATTGTCAAACCAGGTAGACTAATCATGGTGTCGCGCCCCCAGTCGCTAAACCAGTGATAACCAGCAATGATGGTTTTACCGTAGGGGTCTTCTGGCAATGAGCGCTCGACAATAAACTGGTCAGCTGCTAGTACTAAGTGATTGATCCAGTTAGGTGATTCCTTAGTGTTGAGGGATTGATTAGTTTTCCAAAATCCTGTTAACTTCTGTTCTTGAGCGCGACGTAACTTAAGTGTGGCTTCGCCATTGAGATTTGGTTGTTTTTCTGTGCTGGCTACAAACGCGCTCGCTTCCCCAGGATTCAGTGTAACTTCAAAAGTGGCGGCGTGGAGGTGGTCTTCTTTATCTCTCAATCCCCGATAGCGTTCAATTGCTAAGTCAAAGCCATGATACCAATTGTGGACAACAGATGTACTACCGCGTAGTTTACCGCCGTAGGCATCACTCAACACATACAGTGGTACAGCACCCGGATAAGCAGTTACACAAATCCCCTGTTCCACCTCCTCTACAGACATCTGCCAACCATTGCTTTGAGTGTCGCTGTGATAATCGCGGTAGTTGACTATTGCTTTGAGCGTCAACTTTAGCGGTTGAGTGGCACGACGCAAAGTATATTGGACATAAGTTGTGTTCGCGCCTTGTTGCATCCACACCCGTTTTTCTAATAAGGCATCAGCAACAGCAAAACACCATACAGGAATTGTACCTTCCAGAGAAAAACGTTCAATATGCTGATAACCGTGCGGACTGACAATACCATCTGCCCAGCGATTAGTGTCTAGAGAATAAGAACGGGTATCATACAATACAGTTTCATCTAGTTTTGCCAGCATTAAAGTACGACCCAGAGGTGGTTTCAATGCTGCTACCAATAGTCCGTGATAGCGGCGAGTCAATAAACCAGCCACAGTCCCAGAGGCGTAACCACCAATACCGTTAGTAACTAACCACTCCCGCGATTCAGCAATATCAAGATTGCCGCAAATTTCCCGTCCAAATTCTATAGACATAAATCACGCCACTTTGCTCCGAATTCAAGATTAACAATCCCCATAAATTTAGTTACTCTGTATCATGAGTCTGTTTCGGTCAACACTCTTGCTGGCGATCGATATCTGGATTATCGATTATGAATCCTCTACTATACTAAGAGTGGTATTAAAAGTTGAGAAGAGAACATCCAAACTCCTAACTCCTAACTCTAAACTCCAAACTCCAAACTCCTAACTTTTGTTAAATTGGAGATTGCTCCTCAGTTATTTGAGATTCACTCACTAGAGGATTAAGGACGACTTCATTAGCAACGCTATCAGGCTTACGGGCACGAATTGCCGGACGCGATCGCCTATAACCTGCTCTTTCAGCTTTTTGGTGTTCGTAATCAATTAATCTGCCATAATATTCATGCTTGCTTAAATTCATCGACAAGAAAATATGCTGGCGGATATTGCCAAAACCTTTGCGATTAAAAAACTTTAATGCTGAAGTATTGGTGGGGTCAGTGTCTACCAGCATAAACCGCGCTCCATCTTCAATCATCCGAGCGACGACTTTATCAACCAACTTGTCTGCAACTCCCCGACGCTGATACTTCGGGCTAACTCCCAGCCATAAAATATATCCATAAGTCCAAGATGCTTTGGTGATGATGGTTCCCAAAATAAATCCTGCTAATTCCCCATCTGTTTCAGCCACAAGACAGTATTCTGGATCGGTGTTGTAAAGTCCAATCACTTCCCATTCGTCCCAAGTGCGGTATAAATAAGGATATAAATCGCTGGTAAATAACCCTTCTCCCAAGTGGTAAACGGGAGCAATGTCATCAATTCCTAATTCGCGCACATAAATTGCTTCAGTTTCATCAAAAGTTGACATAAATTTATAAATTGTGATTTATTTACATAGATATGTTGTTGAATGAAAAAAAAAGAGCATTTACCAAATCTAGCTCTTTTAATCAAAATGCTTTCAAATGCTTTAGAGTTAAAAAAAGGACTTTACATTACTTTTTTATTTTCCACAAGACTCTACAGATATAAGGAATCTGTTTTAGCAGCAAAATCCTGGCAATAAAATCAAAGTGAGACTTCTTGAATACTGTCAAAATTTGGCAATGAGTCTTTCATTGCATCTTCAGAAGCTTGGATGCGTAGTTTACCGCCGTAGGCATCGCAACGTTTGGCAAACTGACAAGAATCGCAGGTTTTGCTACCCTCCACCACTTGGGGAAACTGCTGGTTATTTTGGTAATTTTCCAGCCAATTAGTTAACTGATTTAATAGTTGATTAAGTCTCTTTGCTGTTTGTGTATGTTGAGCAGTATTGTAATTAAATTTAATATTTTGTGGTTTCCCCTCAGATTGGACAAACCAATAAGTCATAGAAATCTTTTCTGGCAAATAGTCGCTAGTTTCTGCTAATACATACAGATAAAGCCGTGTTTGCCAGTTGGATTCTAGCTTGCGTTTATTGGGTGGTTTAGGATAAGTTTTCCAGTCGAGAATTTGGGCTTGTTGGTTATCTGCAATTAATAAATCATAGACAACCGTCAGCAAATAGTCCTGAACTTGTAGAGTCCGGTAGTGTTCGCTTTCACGGAAAGTTTGATTATCAGATGCAGCCGTTAAGATTTCTGGCGCTGCATCAGCAAAACCCAGCATCCAGCTTTGCAGTTGAGCATCTGCTTCCAGGAAACTATCAATTGGCAAACCCATTTCTCGCTGTTGCATTAGCAAGTGAAAACGACTACCCAAAGTTAGCCGTTCTTCTTGTTCTGGATTTGAGGGAGAATTGAGTTTTTCGAGATAGGTATGTTGAAATTTACGCGGACAAGCTTCTAGTAAGTTCAGTTGTCCTTGAGACAGTCGCAGTAGTTGAGTGGGAGTTGACAGCATTCTTCCATTTTAGAAGTAAATTACAGTAGAATTCAGAATTTAGAAGTTAAAAGTCAAACAAACTTTATACCTGGCTTTGAGACGAATCGTTGTGTACTTCAATAACTTTGAAGACGCTGTATAATCTGCAACTCATAACATCAGTTTCTCATGAATTCCTTCTATAAATTGAATTTACGGCAACTTGGGTAATAAGCAATACGGTTCAGATAAGCTTTTTTTTCTCCCCCTGCTTCCCCTGCATCCCCTGCTCCCCCTGCCTGCCTCAAGGGAGAAATTTCCTTAACTGAACCGTATTGGGGTAATAAGGAGCAGCCATTTACTAATCTTCCCTCCCTTTAAAATGGATTATCATCCTATTTATTGCTGATTTTGTTTTTTGGAAGTGCCTTAAGTAAATTTAAAGAGCCTGAATTACTTGAGTAAAACTGAGTAAATCCACCCAACCTTATTGTTTACTTCGACTTGATACCAAGTTTCTTTAGAGGAATTTGTTTTTTCACTTAGGATGGTTATAGACCTACCGTCTAGTATTTTTTCTCGGAAAGTTCCTTTAACACTTGGAGTGTCCCGCAAGTTTACAAACCCATTTGATGTTTTGGTAATTAGAGTTTTGATTGGATGAGAGATATAGCCACATTTTTTATCCTTATCCTCACCCTGACATACATAAGCCAATCTTTCTGAAAAATTATTAGCTTCAGAAAACTGTGGTGGAATCACAGGATTACCTTGACGGTCAATATAACCCCACTTACCATTCATGTATATAGCAGCTAAACCTTCTGAAAAGTCGTGTCGATTATCTAGATATTTACACTCAGCCTTGTTACCGATGATGTCTGTGGCATCACAGTCAAATCGTCGAGGGGTATCTTTGGGTTCATCAAATTGTGGTTGAATGACGATATTACCTTGAGGGTCAATATAACCCCACTTGTTATCATGTTTTACGGCAGCTAAACCTTCTGAAAAGTAACTGATCTTATCAAAATTTTCTTGAATTACAGGTTTTTGGTTTTTATCAATGTAGATCCATTGATTATCTTTGTTTATTGGTGCTAGACCTTCTCTAAATTGGTAAGCTTCCTCGAAAGATGGAGGAATGGAAAAAGTACCAGCTTGATTGATGTAACCCCACTTCCCATCAGTTTTAACTGGAGCAAGTGTTTCATAAAATCGACCAGCACCTGTAAATTTCCGCTCAATAACTTCCTTGCCAGTACTATCTATATATCCACAAGTAGAAACAATGCATACATATGCTTTACCTTCAGAAAACTGACCAGCCATATTATAACCATACTTAGGTTTAATTTGGTAGTTTCCTTGATTGTTAATATAGCCTCTATTTTCTCCATATTTCCATGCTAATGATAAATTATCTGGTTTAGAAAAGTCTAAAACTCCATCAAAGTTTGGCAAAATTTGAGTCTTACCTTCTCTGTCTATATAACCTGCCTTACCATTAATTCTTACTCTTGCGAGTCCATTATGAAAATTACCATCACCCTTTCTTCCTGGTTTTAGAACAAATTTAAATTCAGCAGATGTCGGAAGGGGAGTTGGAGAATGAGGAGGAAGAGAAGGAAGACTGGTAATTGTTGTAACTATACTTCCCAATAAAATACCACCTGCAAATACAATTCCTCCAGATACTGCATAAGGTACTTTTATAGAGATATTATCCTTAATACTATCTCTAATAGCTTCTTTAATAGCTTCTTCTAACTTCTTTAAGAATGGTTTCTTCCAAAATAGTTTAGTAACTAAATCAATTTTTATCCAATGATATATTCCTAAAAAGCTTTGAATTTCCTCAATTGTTTTTTTTATTTCTCGCTCATCAATATTATTGATACTAGCTTTGCTTTTTTTAACTAAGACCTTTTTAATATCTTCAATTAATGGCATTTGAACATCTTCAATTTTTTGAATGCCAGGCAAAAGAATTGGAATTAGTGTAAATTTTTCTTTTTGATCGTATCTCTCTTTAAATTGCATTATCTCATCTATTTGGTAATTGCCTATACCATGCTTGCTTAAAAAAACAATACCAATTCTGGAATAAGAAATTTCTTTAGAAATTATCTGATCGATTTGATTTCCAGCAATAAATTTTTCTTCGTCCAGCCAAGGGGTTATTTTTACAATTTTAAAAATATTAAAAAACAAGTGTTTGTTGATATGTTTATAAACTCTTGCCACAAATTTTTTATCTCGAGAGTTATGGCAGAGAAATACAGATTCTTGGTTCATGATTTATGGCTCCATTGAAAATTCAAAAGTTTAATTTAAGTTATTTTTTGCTAATTTCTAATATGTATTAGCTGATTTTCGTATTACGCAAGGCATAATATATATGAAAGTAAATGCTTTTTTATATCATCGATAATACTAATGTACATATTTTTTAGGTGGTACTACTTACTATCTGTACAAAGCTACAAATGCACAGAATAGTATTCCAGAAAATGTTATCAATTTAACTAGATTTTTAATGGTTATTTTTATTTTTTAAAATAAAAAATGTCTTTAATATCAATGCATCTCTAGTCAAGAATTTCAGCTTTAAATTAGTAACTCGTAGGCAAATTGCTAATTTAAAACACTAGGACAGAGATGGCATTCTCTTTCTGTGGCTCAGTCATACCCAAATATCGTTCCAGAGCTGCAAGAGAGTGATGACCGTTGATTGAAAGAGTAAACACCCCCACTGGTCTAACGGCTGAGGTGGGATTTTCAGAAGCCGTAAAAGCGGCGAAAGCGTTTCTTTCCCAGAGCCGTTGCTGTTATTGGGTATGATATAATCTCCAAATTAAAAGTTATAAAGCCTTTGACTGAGTGGAAGTTAGCCAAAGGCTATTTATTAAGTTTGAGCATGAGCCTTGAATAGTAACCCTGTTTTGTTAACCCCAAGACTCGAACATCATGGCGATCGCAAATAGACAGACTAGGAAAATCGCTATCCTCGCAACCCATGACCGTAGACTTGCGGATAAAAGCATCCCAACTATTGCATTTGCCCCAAAAGTGTGAGACACAACAAAGGCTATTCCCAGCCCCAGCAGCGCCAGCAGAAAATATTTGAGTCCTATACAAAACCACTTGAACAACAGATTATCGTTATCTTTGAGACTGGGTTTCATAGTTTTTTTCCTGTTTTGAAAGTTGAATCTAGGTAGCAGTTTGCGCTCCCCCGACCACACTAAAGAAACAGCGAATCTCCACAGTTTTGCTTCCACCAAGTCAAGGTAGACAAAAGTCTTACTCCTAAGTGGAGTGAGAATACCAACAAAGGTGGTTTTGATATTTGTGGCTGATGAAAAATTAAGCTCTTTGATGAATTACCAGGGCAATCTGGATATCAAAAATTAGGCGCTCAACGCGCGTAATCGCATAGAAGGCGTACTATGCACATTGAACCCTCGAAATTCCTACAGGTAACTTGTCAGGACTTACGCAAGATGTGCCTGAAAACCTGATTATTGCGTAGCGGTAATTCATGAATTACCGCTACTTTCGTTATATTTTGCGTAAGTCCTACTTGTATACAAATTGCCTTTTTCAGAATTTGCAGTTCCAGTCTTTGCCTTTATGTCTTACTCACTAAGTTTCTTTTAATTCACCCTTAACCTTACTAAGTAACCGTAGTTTCTGCTATTTAACTCACTATAAAGTAACTAAGTAACTTAGGTCAAGGTAAATTGTAGAGAAAATTATTTAAAAAGTTGCCGTTGGGCGAGATTATGGTACTGAAGTAGAAATTACATCAGGTCTGACAGGAAATGAATCGCTGATTGCCACTCCTACGGTTGATGAGACAGAGGGTTTGCGCGTGCAGCCAGTTGCACAAAGAAAGTAGACTTAATGTATCTAAGTGAGGTACACTCAACTCATCCGTGCGATCGCCCATCCCGTCAGCCCCTTCCCTACGGGACGCTGCGCGAACGGGGAAGTCAAAAGTTAAAAGTCAAAAGTCAAAAGTCAGAAAAAGAACGACAAAGCCCAAGAAAACATTCCCAGAGCAGCAAATGTTTACCCCGAAATATTGAGGGGATCTAGATTGGCAGTAATGTTATCTCACTATGTGAGATAACATTGGTTTGTTTTGTAATGTGTCTTTGTGTGAGTATGAGTGTCATTCCCGAAAACGTTCTTTTGGCTTTAGCCGAAAAACGCTGCTTGTCTAACAGCGAGATAGAGGTATTTTTATATGCTGTTGAAGGAGAATCGCCAAATGCGATCGCAAAAAAATTGGCAATCAGTGCCGAAGCAGTACGCAAAAGATTAAGCGAAGTTTACAAGAAATTTAATGTTACTGGTAGCGGCCCAGGTAAGCTCACTAAGTTACAGCAAGTTATAGAATCTGAGTATCAAGCATCTTTGCTGAATATTACCCAAAACCGCCAAGATTGGGGTGAAGCGCCTGGTGTCTGCTTTTTTCGCGGACGCATAGCAGAATTGTCTGGGCTAACGCAGTGGCTAATCGAGGATAATTGCCGACTAGTGGCAATATTGGGAATGGGCGGAATTGGTAAAACTGCTTTATCGGTGAAACTGGCAAAGGAAGTTCAGGAAAACTTTGAGTATTTGATTTGGCGAAGTCTTTGCAATGCGCCACCCGTCGCAGAGATGTTAGCAAACCTGATCGGGTTTTTATCCGATCAGAGGGAAACAAATTTGCCAGAAAGCGTAGATGGTAAAGTAACGCTGCTGATTAATTATTTACGAGAGCATCGTTGTCTTGTGATATTTGATAATACAGAGACAATTTTACAAGAAGGCGATCGCGCTGGACAATATAGACAAGAATATAAAGATTATGGTCAACTACTTAGGCGGGTAGGGGAAGAACCACATCAAAGCTGCTTGGTGCTAACATCTCGTGAAAAACCAAAAGAATTTGCTTCTTTAGAGGGAAAAGCATCACCAGTTAGAACATTATCATTAGTTGGCTTAGAAAAAACAGAAGGGCAAGAAATTCTCCAAGATAAAGGGTTATTTGGCTCACAACAAGAATGGGCCAAACTAGTTGAGAAATATTCCGGTAATCCTTTGGCCTTAAAGCTAGTTTCTGAGCCAATTCGGGAGTTATTTGATGGTGATATCGCTGCTTTTCTGGCTGAAGGAGAGATCATTTTTGGCGACACCCGAAATTTACTAGACCAGCAATTTCAGCGCTTGTCAGAGATCGAAAAAGAAATAATTTATTGGCTAGCAATCAAGCGCGAGTTAGTTTCTCTAGATGAATTGCTAAATGATATTGTGCGTAACTTGCCTAAAAGGGAAGTGATGGAAGCGCTAGAATCTCTACGGAGGCGATCGCTAATTGAACAAAGAACAGCGCTGTTCACTCTCCAGTCTGTGGTGATGGAATACATGACCGACCGACTGGTTGAACAAATTTGTCACGAAATTACCACTCGTGAGATTAGATTATTTATGAGCCATGCTTTAATGGAAGCAACGGCCAAAGATTATATTAGAAACACTCAGATTACCCTGATTCTTAAACCAATTATAGATAGGTTATCAACTATTTTTAGATATGCTAAAAATATTGAACATCATCTATATCAAATTTTATTGTCCCTGCGACAGATTCCCCAAACAGCAGGATATGCAGGTGGAAATCTGTTAAATATTCTTTGTCAACTACAAACTGATTTTAGCGGCTATGATTTTTCTAATCTGACTATTTGGCAAGCATATTTGCAAAGTGTGAATCTGCATCGGGTAAATTTTGCCAATGCTGATTTAGCTAAATGCGTTTTTTCAGAAACATTAGTTAGTATTTCGTCAGTAGCATTTAGCCCGGATGGAAAACTTTTGGCTACAGGTGATGCTGATGGCAAGACTTACTTGTGGCAAGTTAAAGATGGAAAACTACTTTTTACCTGTATTGGACATAGCAGTTGGGTAAAATCAGTTGCCTTCAGTCCCGATGGTCAAACTTTAGCTAGTGGCAGTGATGACCAAACAGTGAAATTATGGGATGTTCATGACGGCAAATGCCTGAAAACGTTGCAGGAACATAGCAATTGGGTCAGGTCAGTTGCCTTCAGTCCCGATGGTCAAACTTTAGCTAGTGGCAGTGAAGACCAAACAGTGAAGTTATGGAATGTCCACATCGGCAAATGTCTGATAACTTTGCAGGGAAATACCAATCGAATTATGTCAGTTGCCTTCAGTCCCGATGGTCAAACTTTAGCTAGTGGCAGTGAAAAGCAAACAGTGAAGTTATGGGATGTTCGTGATGGTAAATGCCTGAAAATCTTGCAGGGGCATAGCAGTTGGGTAAGATCAGTTGCTTTTAGTCCCGATGGTGAAATTTTAGCTACTGGCAGTGACGACCAAACCGTAAAACTATGGGATGTTTGTGATGGTAAATGTCTGAAAACCTTGCAGGGACATACCAATCGGGTTTGGTCAGTTGCCTTTAGTCCCGATGGTCAAACTTTAGCTAGCGGTGGTGACGACCAAACCGTGAAGTTATGGGATATCCGTAATGGTAACTGCCTGAAAACCTTCCAGGGACATACTAATCGGATACGGTCAGTTGCTTTCAGTCCCGATGGTCAAACTTTAGCTAGTGGTAGTGAAAACCAAACAGTGAAGTTATGGAATGTTCAAGATGGTAAGTCTTTGACAACCTTGCAGGGGCATAGCAATCGAGTCCGGTCAGTTGCCTTCAGTCCCGATGGTCAAATTTTAGCTAGCGGCAGTGAAAAGCAAACAGTTAAATTATGGGATGTCCGTAACGATCAATTTCTCAAAATTTTGGAGGGGCATAAAAGTTGGGTACGTTCGATTGCCTTCAGTCCTGATGGTGAAATTTTAGCTAGCGGCAGTGAAAAGCACACAATTAAATTATGGAATGTTCACACGGGGCAATGCGTAAAAAAATTGCAGGAACATACCAATCGAATTAGGTCAGTTGCTTTTAGTCCCAATGGTGAAATTTTGGCTAGCGGCAGTGACGACCAAACGGTGAAATTATGGGATACCTACACCGGAAAATGTCTCCAAACCTTGAAAGGGCATACCAGTTGGGTAAGATCGGTTGCCTTTAGTCCCGATGGTCAAACTTTAGCTAGTGGTAGTGAAAACCAAAGAGTCAGGTTATGGAATATTTATACAGGAAAATGTCTCCATATTTTGGAAGGACATAGCAATCGGATCAGGTCAGTTACTTTCAGCCCCGATGGTCAAACTTTAGCTAGTGGCAGTGATGACCAAACAGTGAAGTTATGGGATGTTTATATGGGCAAGTGCTTGACAACCTTGCAAGAACATACTAATCGAATCTGGTCAGTTGCCTTTAGTCCTGATGGTCAAATTTTAGCTAGTGCCAGTGAAGACCAAACAATAAAATTATGGGATGTCTATAATGGCAAATGCCTGAAAACTTTGCAGGGGGCTAATTGGGTAAAGTCAGTTGCCTTTAGTCTTGATGGTCAAACCCTGATTAGTGGTAGCCAAGATGAGACAATTAAGCTTTGGGATGTATTGACGGGCGAGTGCGTAAGAACACTACGATCGCCACGACCCTATGAAAAAATGAATATCACTGGAGTTACAGGGTTAACCACAGCGCAGTTAGTGACGCTCAAAGCTTTAGGGGCAGTGGAAAATGGAGAGCAAAAATAAAAGGTAAAAGAATGAATTTTGCCTTTTTCCTTCATCCTTTTACCTTTTTTATGTACCTGATGCTTATTTCATGTTAGCCCTTGCGTCCTTAACTGCGGCAAAGAAAAATAATCCTGTGAGTGGAATGCTCAATACCAGGATAATTGCCGTGGCTGTGACACCAAAATCTGGTTGTCCGTAACCGAGTTCAAAAATCGAACCGACGGCGGCGATCGCACTTACACAAGAACCACCCAGAAATAAACTGCTTTTTGGAGTTAAATACACTATTGCCCCCCCTATGCTATTGGTTTCACCGCTTGATACGAGAAGCCATTCTTAGATAGCTCCTGGGCTAAAGTCAAGGAGTTTTCTACACGGTCTACAAATACCACTCCGTTAAGGTGATCCATCTCGTGCTGAATGCAGCGTCCCAGAAGGTCATTAGCCTTTAATGTCCGAGGACGACCGTATTCGTCTTTATAGGCAATTTCTACGACTTCGGGTCGCTTCACGTCTAGATATACGTTGGGAATGCTCAAGCATCCTTCTTGGGCAACAGAGATGTCGCGGCTGACTTGTTTAATAGTGGGGTTAATCAACACCAAAGGCTGATTAGCTGCGTTCTCTGGTTCCAGGTCGATGACAATTAGTTGTTTGTGAATTCCCACTTGGGGTGCAGCCAAACCAATGCCATCTTTGCTGTACATAGTTTGCAGCATTTCGCGCACCATTTGGCGAAGTTCGTTATCAACCTTAGAAATCCGTTTTGCAGCTTGACGCAGCACGCGATCGCCTAAATAATGAAGCTCCAAAGGTGGATTTTTTAACTTTTTTTTCTCGACAGCAATTTCAGAGGGCATGAGTCTCGATGGCTAGATGGTGAAAATTCCTACTATTTTCATTCTATCAATCTCGGTTAGAGGATGTTTAAAAAGTCTTGGAGTATACCAAACACCCATCAGCCATTCCTCTTTTTGCTTGCCTAACGGCAGACTGATGGCAAGAGTGAGAGGCTGTGAAACCCTTATTTTCTTGTCAGGAAAGCTTGTTAGGGGGTTAGTCTCCGAGGTTGTATTGTTCGCAATAATACTTTTTAAATATCCTCTGAGACGTAGTACCAATCTCCAAAATAATTATTGTGCAGTCACGTTGCACCATACTTGGAGTGATAATTTTATCAAGGCTGACATCATTAAATAGTATTTTTAAAGCTTCTGAGCCTCACCTAATGTGAAATTGATTGTAAGTTGTTCGCCAGCCTATTTTGTATTCACATCTGATTGCAACTAGGATTCCTATACAATTTTTCTTAGTAAAAATATTTCTCCAATCTATTTTTATTGATAGAAACCTATGCTTAACAATATTTTCTGGCATCCTCACCACATTCATTAACTAAATATAATAAACACTTAAAACGAAGACCAACTATCTGTTCGTAGAGAGGGTTCAATTTGCACAAAGGTGGAATCTGAAACAGAGTCCGACCGAGAACTGTTACAGTTCTTTCAAAAGGACAATTGGAAGGAATTATTTTGCACAATAGTCTGGCCAACTTAGAATTATGTATTTCTACGGACTCAAGCTGATAGCGGATCTGGTTTAATAAGATATTGTCCAAATTGGCTTTATTTAAGAAATTCATGGTTCAACTTTCCTTTAATCAATCTGTTACTTCTATAAAATTACTACGATATTCAGAGAAAAACATAGTAGAAATACCAAACTATTTTCCCTCTTCCTTGAGGTCAAGTTTAAAGAACAGTAAAATTGCTGAAAAAGCAGAACAGCTAGCCAATTATTATCAATAACTGTTAAAAACAATAGTGAGTATATCTGTGGCAAATGGTATGAAGATCGGGTAAATAGTCGAAGCAGCAGGAGGACAGAGGAAGGAAGTAGCAATAGATAAAAGCTGATGTATTGGCAAACTTTGCACTATTGACTATAAATAGTGGTGTTATTAACGCAAAGACGCAAAAGCTGAACTTAGTGCCTTGGCGTTAAGTTCAAATTTTGAGGTGATGTGTGTTTAAATCTTTCACGAAACTTGACTATTTGCTGAAAGAAACTTTCCTCGGTTTACTGCGGGGAGGTTGGATGAATTGGGCTGCTGTAAGTACCGTGACGGTGTTACTATTTTTATTCGGCTTGAGTTTGCAAACCTCTTGGCAAGTTGAAAAACTCCTTTATCAGTTTGGTAGCCAGCTAGAAGTATCAGTTTATCTCGAACCGGATACGCAAATCGAAAATATTGAGCCACTAATCGCTAAAATGCCAGAGGTGGCGGCGATAAAAACCATTACCAAAGAAGAAGCTTGGACTAAGTTAATTAAGGAAATGAGAATTTCTGATATTGAGGGTGCTACGCAGCAGCTAGGTGAGAATCCTCTGGTTGATGAGATGAAGGTGAAAGCACGTAATTCTCAAGCTGTACCAACCTTAGCAACACAGTTGGCTAAATTACGAGGAGTTGAAACGGTACAGTATGTCGATGAAGCAGTTAAACGCATTGCCCAGTTGCACCGAGGTCTGAACTGGATTACTTTAACAATTACGATTATTCTAACTTTAACAGCGATCGCAGTGACTACCACCACAATTAGGCTGATTGTCATGGCGCGTCGCCAGGAAATTGAAATTATGCAGCTAGTGGGAGCAACTTCTGTTTGGATTTACCTACCGTTTATTTTACAAGGAATTGCCTTTGGTTTGGTTGGTGGTGCGATCGCTTGGAGTTTCATTTCTGTGATTCAACAGTTTCTCGGTAAGTTGCTAGTCAATCAACCTGAGTTTATCCAAGTCATCACCAACAGAGTGCAACTCACTCCAGCAGAAATTTTATTATTGCCTCTGATTCTTTTGGGTTTCGGTGCAGCTGTAGGATTAATGGGGAGCTTATTTGCTGTCCGACGTTTTGCTAAAGGATAGTCATTGGTCATTTGTCATTTGTCCTTTGTCATTGGTCATTTGTCCTTTGTCCTTTGAACTCGGAATTTTGACCTCTGAACTCAGAACTTCGACCGTGCCAATTTTAGATTTGGGATTTTGGATTGGGGTTTTTCGGTTCAAGCCCCGCTCCTTATGGGCGGAACAAATCTAAAATCCCCAAGCCCCGACCCTTGTGGGCGGGGTTAATCCAAAAGACGCTCTCTACGAGACGCTGCGCCTAGCTTGCTTCTCTGTAAGAGTACGCGGACTCGCTAACGCTTCGCTATCGTAAATCTAAAATCCAAAATCGTTTGACCTCTAAACTCGGAACTTTGACCTCTGAACTAAAAATTTTGAAAAGTTTAAAAGAATAACTAAAGTTTTGCTTGAACAAATATGAAATTAAACCTATATATCAACTTATCAGGGCTAATTAAATGACAAATAACAAATGACAAATGACAAATGACAAATGACCAATGACAAATGACAAAATCACTATGAAATCACAATGGGAATGTTTTTTGCAAAATCTTGGTGTTTGGGAAGGTTCATTTACAAATTTTTCTCCCCAAGGAACACTTTTGAATGATACTCCTAGTTGTCTTTCCCTAGAACATTTGAATACTAGCCAGAAAGTGCGCCTAACTTTGAGCCGTTCGGGACAAGATATAATCAGAGAATTTAATTCTGTGGGAGGGGGTCTGCTGTTTTTTGAGAATGGTTCATTTTCTGAAGGTTTAATTCAGCTAGGGCCATTTTCCGAATTTGGTGGAGAACTCGCTTTAGTTCATGAAAATCGCCGCTTGCGTCTAGTACAACTGTTTGATAATACTGGTCAGCTAAAGGAATTAATCTTAATTCGAGAACATCTAGCTGGAACCCCAGCAGCAGAACGTCCAACTTTGCAGATAAATGATTTGTTGGGAGAATGGCAAGGTCAAGCAGTGACAATATATCCAGATTTGCGATCGCCTGATACTTACTCTACAATCTTCAAATTACAACTTGATAATGCTGGACAATTAATTCAAAGTACCTCTTTTGCAGAACGCACTATTACCTCAACTGCTACCATCAAAGGCCCCATTGTTCTCTTTGACCAAAACCCTCAAAAGCAGGTACAAGTATTATTTTTACCAGATGGCGCTTCTGCAACATCACCTCTCAAAGTGCAGTTACGTCAACCATTTTTTATAGAAGCGGGTTGGTTAATCCAGCCAAACCTGCGCCAGCGGATGATTCGCAGCTACAACGAGAAAGGTGAATGGGTTAGTTTGACATTAGTGACTGAAGAAAGAAAGCTTTGATATAGCGGTTTGCAGTTGAGTTCAATACAGACATAACATCTAACCCCTTCCCTTCAAGCAAGGGAAGGGGAGTAAACTCAAAGTCTTTTTCCTACGATGAGAGAGGTCAAAACTGTACTGTACTTAAGCTAAAACCGCTATATCATGTCCGCAGAATTTTTTATTTAACAGTATCTTTACGGATTAAATTTGGTAAATCTGTATATTGTTTGACAATTATTTGGTCTTGCAGATAACCTGGATAATACAATTTAATTTTATAGCTATACTTACGCACTTAGAATAATTTAAGTTGTAATTACTACTTATTTTTTGTTTAAGACTATTTGTTGATGGAGGTTATACTTGACTCAGAAGCAATGGAAATCTAGAACAGCATCTGTAATTATCGCTTTGGCTGCATTAGGAGCTATAAACTTACCTCAGTTAGCGAATACAAAAGCGATCGCTCAAACTCCATCACTGCAACCTCTATGTACCGAAGCAGACATTAAACAGCATATTCAGCAATTAAATCAATTTGATGCTGCTAATGTTAATTTTAATGCCTTAGTTACTTGCAACTCAAAAGCAGTTCCCGCTCTTATCAAAGCCCTAGAAAATCAGGATGAAAAATTTCTGATTATTGCAATTACTGCTCTCGGTGAAATTGGTACGAAAGCAGCACCAGCTGTACCTGTATTAACCAAATTATTAGAAGATGCAAGTATAGATGTTCAGATCATTGCTCTCCATGCTCTGAGGCAAATTGGTCAAGACCCAATTCCTCCTCTTATTCAAGCTCTTAAAAGTAAAAATTTGACCGTTCGTTACAAGGCTGCTCAAACTCTAGGAAAATTTGGCATAGCAGCCAAAGATAGTGTTCCAGATTTGGAAACTGCTCTCAAAGATACAAGTCCCATAGTAAGTTATGCGGCTTCTAATGCTCTAAGAAAGATTAACCCAGCTATAAGAGAAATCAATATAGCTATAAAAACTTACGAGCAAAATCCATTTAGCCTTGATGGCTCATGCAAAAATTGTGAGAATTCTCACGATATATCACAAACACTAAAAAGACATAACAGGACTAACTCCCTTGTAATGTGCCGAATACCAGTAATACAGACTGTATTCAAATGGAAATGCCCTAGAGTGCAACGGGTAAACAATAATGGTAGATGAATTTCACCATGCTAGTTTACAGTGTGCAGACTTCCGAGGAAAAAACCTCGCAGCAGCGAACTTTAGCCACGCTGATATCCGAGGTGCAGACTTCCGTGATGCTATTTTAATTGGTGCTAACTTCCGCAATACCAAAGCAGGTTTACCAATTTTGTGGGCGATTTGCTTAGTTGTATTGTCACTAATTTTATCATTATTTGCAGGATTAATCTCAGCTTATGCTGGTGCTTTTATCGCTGATTTATTAAGTAATAATACTTATGAAAATTTATTTTTCGGTATTCTTTCCTTAATCACCTTAGCAATATTTTTGATTATTATTTTATGGCAAGGATTAGGAGCAATACTAACAATCCTAGCTGAAGTAGTAGCTGCTTGCTTAATCGCAGCACTGGCTTTTTTCCCAGAGAATGAAGCGGGAAGAAATTTAGTAATTGGCGCAGTATTTACGACGCTAGCTTTAACTGGTGTGCTTGCCGGAATTGGCAATATGGCTGTAGCTGTAGCTGTAGCAAGAGTAATGACTCTACCAAAAGCGAGAACTTTAGCAGGAGTGATGGCTTTTATCGGTGCTGTACTTGGTGTTTTACTAGGAGTTAGGTCACAGGAGTCAGCTTACCTTACAGCGGGGTTGATTGGTTTAGCTGCGATCGCATCTGGTATTTATATTGGTTGGCAGGCCATAGCTGGAGAAAAAAAATATTCTCTAATTCGAGTGCTGGCAATTGGTATAGTTGCTCAAAAAGGAACCAATTTTCGTGGTGCAGATTTAACAGATGCTGACTTTACCCAAGCTACCCTCAAAAGTGTGGACTTGAGAAAAGCTACCCTTACCCGTACCTGTTGGTTTGGTGTACAAAAACTAGAACAAGCTCGTGTTGAAGGCACATATTTGGAACATCCAAAGGTGCAACAGTTGCTAATCACTAAAGATGGCCGAGAGCAAAAGTTTGATCGCCTAGATTTGCGAGAACTTAACCTTAAAGATGCTAATCTGCAAGATGCTAGCTTGATATGTACTGATCTCAGCGCAGCCACTTTACAGAATGCTAATTTATCAGGGGCAAAACTTGCCCAAGCACAGCTATATGATACTAACTTAACGCAAGCTTGTTTAACTGGAGCCTATATTGAAAATTGGGGTATTTCCACTGACACCCAACTAAATGCGGTTAAGTGCGAGTACATTTATATGCAACTACCGACCAAGGACGATCCAGATCCTTGCCGTAAACCTGATAATCGACAGGAAATCTTTAATGAAGGAGACTTTGCTGATTTTATTGCGCCGATTCTTAAAACTCTTGACCTGTACCAAACTCAAAATGTTGATTTACGTGACATAGGCAAGAAGTTCAAAACTCTTGACCTATTTCACTATGAAGGGATTGATCCAAGTGCTGCTGCTATTGCCATTACACAGTTAGCAGAAAATCACCCAGAAGCTGAGTTAGAAATAGTAGCACTGGAAGGTAGAGGTCAAGAAAAAGTTCGACTCCAAGCTAAAGTTGCTGGTAATGTTAATCGCTCTGAACTCTACAAAGAATATTTTCAAAAATATAGCGAAATTGAATCTTTACCTTATAGTGATTTACAAGCACTTTTATTAGGAGTGCAAGAAAAAGATGAAAGAATTAGAAGTTTAGAAAAACTCCTAGAGAGTGCCATTCATCAGCCTAAGTTTTATGTAGAGACTTATCAAAATCAAGGAGAATTTATCATGTCAGAAAATAAAGGTAATGTTAATATTAGCGGAGTTCAAGGAAGTATTAGTGGTGTTGCAGTAGCAGGTGAAAACCAAACTATGACGGGAGTTGCAATTGGAGCAATTAGCGGCTCAGTCACCAATACTATTAGTCAATTACCCGACTCTTCTGAATCAGGCAAAGTTGGCATAAAAGAGTTGTTAGCTGAACTACAAGCAGCTATTGAAGCCGAATCAGATTTACCTGACGAAGATAAAGTAGAAGCTTTAGAGCAAGTAAAAGCTTTAGCAGATGCAGGACAAAAGCCTGAAGATAGTGCGCTTCAAAAGGCTGCAAAAACAGCCATGAAAATTTTGAAAGGTACTGTTTCTAGCTTACCTGAAGCAGCAAAACTTGCCGAGGCGTGTACTAAAATATTGCCGATAATTAGCAAGATATTGCTTTTAGTATAAATTGTTTCAATATTTTTTTTGCTGGAGGTTGTTTTTGACTAAGAATAAATCGAAATTTGAAACAGCAGCTATATTTATGATTGTGGCTGTGCTAGGATCTATAAGCTTACCCAAGTTAACAAATGCAACAATGCTTGTTCAAACTCCATTGGTTCAGCCTCAATGTACTAATGTAGAGATTGACAAGCATATCCAGGAATTAAATAAAGGTGCAATTGCTGATTTTGATGCCATAGTAGCTTGTAGCTCCAAAGCTGTTCCTGCTCTCATGAAAGCATTGGGAAACCAAGATGAAGAACTTCGCATTCCTGCAATTGCTGTACTTGGTGAAATTGGTTCAAAAGCAGCACTAGCAGTACGTTTTTTAAAGGCATCATTAAAAGATGAAAATAGGGATGTTCGGATCATTGCTGTCCAAACTCTCAGAAAAATTGGTCAAGATCCAATTCTCCCTCTTCTTAACGCTTTGAAAGATGACAATTGGAATGTTCGTTATCAGGCAACTGATACTCTAGGGCAAATTGGCACAAAAGATGATGTAGTTCTGCCTTTAATTACTGCTTTAAAAGATAAAAATGAGAACGTTCGTTCCAGTGCTGCTAACGCACTTGAAGAAATTGGTAAAGATGCAGTTCCGGCTCTAATTATTGCTCTTAAAGATCCAGATAGTAATATCCGCGCTGGTGTTGCTGATGCTTTAGGGCAAATTGGTATAGATGCAGAAGATGCAGTTCCGTATTTAACCACTGCTCTCAAAGATATAGATAGTAAGGTAAGCTCTGCAGCTGCTAATGCCCTAGAGACAATTAATGCCCGACAGAAAATTGAAGAAATTTATGCACAAATTGAAGAATATTATGCACGCAGATGTATGACTTTTTGTCTTGAGAGGGCTGGCTCGCCTGTGTCAAGGCAAACCACAGCCCTTCACCTAAGACGCAACCCCCCTGCAATGTGCAAGATTCCAGTAATCAAGGCTGTACTAAGATGGAAATGCCCTTAAATGCAACGGGTAAACAATAATAACAAATCAATGTCCGCGAAATCATTTATAATAAGCAGTTTATAGTGGGGGCTTCATTCCCCAAAGCCAAGACTCAAGTCCTAACTACGAACTAACATTTTTGATTCACCTTGATGAATCGGACATGATATTACGGGGTGCAGACTAGCTATTAGTGACAACTTAAAGCGATATTTTCAAGATAGTCCTGTCCTAATGGGACAATTTAACTGTTCCCAAAATGTGGGTAATGACAAAGCTGTATTTATGCGTATTCAAATAGCTGTAGTTGCGATCGCAGTCATCTTAATAGCTGGAGAAAATCTAGAGGCCGTTGCAAACTCGCAATCTTCTACTGAAGATGGCACTAGTAGTATTGTGACAACAAAACCGACATTACAGATAGAGGGAGAGTATGCAAAATATGGTGACTATATCGGATTAACTCCCGTAGATACCCAGTCTGTGGAGTTTTCCCAAATTTCCCAAAGAATTGTCAAAGATATCCAGATTCGTTTTGTTAATAACAAAGATCAATTACTCGATGACAAAGGTCAGCCAATCAAAGGACGAACTAGAAAAGATTTCATCATTGGTCTGCTGAAACTCAAACCTGGTCAAGTATTCCGTGAAGATTTACTAGAAGCAGACTTGCAACGATTGCGGAGATTAGAATCATTTAATGAAGTCAATGTTTATCGACAAGAAGATGCCAAGAGCATTAATCTCATCTATGAAATCAAAGAGCGTGACTTTCCTTCTTTAATCTTAGGAGGCGGTAGTAACGAAGATATTGGCTTATTCGGTCGGGTGGGTTATAAAGATGAAAATATCAGCGGTCTTAACGATAAATTAGATACAACTGTGCAAATCAGTGGTAAAGATGTCCAATTTAATGGTCAGTTCACTAGTCGTTATCGTCCTGAAGAACCAAACCGCTTAGGCTACAGCATCAGAGCTTTTCGTAATCGTAATATATCAGGAACCTTCAACGAAGATATCAGATTGTCTAGTGGTGACAAAGTACGCGAGGGAAGGTTTGGCGGTTCTGTGGGAGTTTTACGGTCTTTTGATGAGTGGGATGCAGGTATAAGCTTGAATTATACCAGAATTAGCTTACGCGATCGCGAATATAATGTCGCCCAGGTCGATAGATTAGGGAGTCCTTTATCTCTTAGTGGTACTGGCATTGATGACTTATATACAGTATTATTTTCTGTATCTAGAGATCAACGCGATCGCCGAGAAAATCCGACTCAAGGATCAATTCTCACTCTCAGCACAGAACAAGCAATTCCGATTGGACTGGGCAATATTTCTAGCAACCGCCTACAGGGAGATTATATTCAATATTTACCAGTCAGTTGGATAGGTAATGGTAGACCAACTGACAATCCAGAAATGTTGGCGATTAATTTACAAATTGGTACGATTATTGGAGACTTTCCACCAGCTGATGCTTTTAATATTGGTGGGATAAATTCTGTCAGGGGTTACGGTTATGGAAAAGTCGCCAGTGGTCGAAGTTATGGTTTAGCTTCTGTAGAATATCGTTTCCCAATTTTTTACTCAGTCGGAGGAGTTCTTTTCACTGACTTCGCCTCAGATTTTGGGTCTAGCGAAACCGTGCTAGGAGAACCAGGAGTGCTACGAGATAAACCTGGAAGTGGCTTTGGTTACGGCTTAGGATTGCGTGTCAAATCATCCTTTGGGCTAATTCGAGGTGACTTCGGAATTAGCGATCAAGGAGAACTTAGATTTGAAGTGACTACAGGTCAGCGATTTTAACGGGTGGCGGAAAGCCTTAAAAAACTACTGAAGATTGCTTGATAACACACTCAGAGCGATTTCATTCTCAAAAGCTGCTTGAGTGTGTCTAGTCCAAAAGGACATAATTAAGATATTGGAGATTACTTACACATTTGTAACGTACGGCGATCGCTAGCAGCGATCGAATTTAACCGATAAAAGTCTTGCAGAGCCAAGGAGTAAGCATAAGAATTGGACTCATCATCACTAACCTGGGGCAGTCTATTGCTTGTAGCTACCTGATTTGATTGCTCAGAACTGGCTTCATTTGACGAAGTATTAACCGTCATTGCCAACTCTCCTGATGGGTTGATTGTACCCTGAAAACAATTTAACTCTGATTGGGGCATATACAACGCACCCTTTACCTTATTCTGCTGCTTTTGAAATATGATATAACCTTGACCAAGCTGGTTGGGTTTTGGGGATTGACCATAAAGGTAAATCCCATCTTTTACAGGAAAATTTGTTTTTGGTAAAACTCTTGCGCTTTTTGTAGTTCCCTGGTCGCCTGGAACCAGTGCTGTGATTATAGGTACTGTGTTTCCGCCTCCAGAAGCCGCTTGAGATTGACTTCTTTGCTCTCGAACTTTTCTAAGCTGCGACAAAAGAGAGTTTTCGGAGGTTTTGTGAATTTGAGCCGATGAGAATCGAGAATCTGTAAATGATGTTACTTGAGTCTGCTTGGCTAAAAAGCCCAAACCGAGAAGTAAGCCTAAGCCCGCGAGGGGAATTCCCCACTTCCGCGGAGATAATAACTGATGAAGGTTGTTAAGCACCCTACTTCTCCTGTTAAAAAACTAACTAAGTTCTCTAGAACTTACTTAAATCATAACCAAGTCTTAATTGTCAAAGACTTTATCCACGACTTATATTACTATTGTCCAAAAAAGAAAACTGTCAAAAACAAAAGTTTTTATGGAATTTGGTTCTACAATCTTAAGATTACCATCAGTTAGAGTCTTTGTAACAGAAGGCAGGAGGCAGGGGGCAGGAGTAACCCCTTTAACAAAGTGTAAGGGTTTAAATCCCCGGCTTCTATCAAGCCGCAAGTGTTGTGGCTCTTTCTAAATCCCCTTACAATACGTAATTGCGAATTGCCAATTGCGAATTGGTTTAACTCTCCCTCTTCTCTTGCCGTTCTTTGAGTTTAAGCATAATTTGGGCGTGCATCTCGCGGGTAATTGGGTAAAAATACGTTAAAATTAAGCCAAAAATCAAAAAAACTGTCGGTATGGGGCCAACAGCAATGCGAATAGCAAACAGTGCCGATTCCGGTTGCATCGGTAATGGACTTCCGGCTACAGATTCTTTGAAGCCGGCTACTTGCAAAGCATTTCCTACCAAAAACAGGCCCAAAGCCAAACCAAATTTTTGCAGCAAAACCATGAACGCATAAAAAATGCCTTCTCTGCGTTGTCCAGTTTGGAGTTCATCTAATTCAATCACATCTGGAATCATCGACCAGGGAATTAGATAAGCTGTGGATACACCAATACCAGCCATGACAGCCATCACATACATTAAAACTCTTTGACTAGGTTGTAAGAAAAATAGTCCGGCAGCTGCTATAATCCACAAACTCATTCCCAGAAAATAAACAACTTTTTTCCCGATTTTTTTACTTAGCCCTCCCCAGACAAATAGCATCAATAGGGCAGTTCCTTGGACTGCAATCAGTACTGGGGGCACATCTGATTCTTTTAGACCCATATAATTGACTACAAAATAGGGAATAATGCTGGCTGTAATCTGCACACCTAGCCAAGAACAAAGATATATACCAATGACAAATAAAAAAGGTCGGTTGCTGAAGACAATTTTTAACTGTTCAAAGAAAGGCAGAGATGTAGGTTCTTCAGTTTGGATGCGTTTGGCCTCAAAAGCCAAGATGCGATCGCGGACTCCAAAAACGCACCAATATAATCCTAAAATCGAAATTACAGTACAAATTGCTGCTAAAACGAGATATCGTTGTTGGCGATCGGCAATCAGTGAAAAAACAATTTGCGTTAAAATCAACGACAGAATACTGCCACCAATGGAAAATGTAAAACGGTAGCTGTTAAGACTAGTGCGTTCGTCGTAATCTTGAGTTAGTTCTGGAGTCATAGCCGTATAAGGCAAATTCACAACCGTGTAAAACGCCTGAGATACCACCCCAATTGCTACGTAATACCAGAACAGCGGCCAAATATTATCACTCTGATTTGCACTAAATTGCGGTACAGTCCACTGCAAGAAGAAAAAAACTCCAAAAGGGATTGCTCCGTAAAACATCCAGGGAAGACGACGGCCCCAGCGACGAGATTTCGTTTTATCAGTCAGGAACCCGACAAACGGATCGTTTATGCCATCCCAGATTTTGCCAATCATTAAAATAGTGCCAGCTAAACCCGCAGGGATACCAGCAACACTGGTAAAGAAAATCAGTAGATAAAAGACGGAGATATTTGCAGTAATTGCTGGCCCTAAATCTCCTGCACCGTAAGCCAGCTTTGTTTTAAGGTCAAGTTTTTTACTCTTAGGATCTCGTTGGGCATCGCCATCAGCAGCAGAATCGTTCATAATAACTTGCACTCATACTAAAATAAAAAGTTTGCGTCACTGAACAGCCCGTCGTAGACATCGCCTTCAATACTAGCTATCTACCACTCCCGTTAGACTTATGCCAGACCTTTATGTTTCTTGGTCAGATTATCACCAAAAAATTGAACAACTGGCTATTCAGATTTATGAATCCGGTTGGGAATTCAACCAGATAATCTGTCTTGCCAGAGGAGGACTACGAGTTGGAGATATTCTTTCCCGTATATACGAGCAGCCACTGGCAATTTTAGCAACCTCATCTTACAGTGGCCCCGGCAAGCAAGAAAGAAACAATTTAATTTTCTCCCACCACTTGACAATGACTGCTGAAAATTTAGGTTCGCGCATTCTCTTAGTGGATGACTTAGTAGACTCTGGGGTAACACTGCAACAGACTATACCTTGGCTCAAGCAAAATACTGATTCCCCAATTGAGGAAATTCGCACCGCCGTTCTTTGGTATAAAGCCTGTTCAGTTATAGCACCCGATTATTATGTTGATTACTTGGCTGACAACCCCTGGATTCACCAACCCTTTGAACACTACGAACAGATGAACATCGCAGAACTTGCGGCTAAGGTAAATAAAGTTAGGAGTTAGGAGTGATGAGTGAGGAGTTATTAATTCCTAACTCTTAACTTCTAACTCCCCAAACTTAGGACTCCACCACCCTTTTTGCGTATTGAAATAAGCCACATCTTTATGTTTAGTGTCCTTACGCAATTGTGGGTCAGAACATCGCAACATTGTCTTACTCTGCCCCTCTTTGATATAACTGTACTCTTCCAGAGGTTTCTTACATACCGGACAGGGATATGCCGTCATCTTCACAGGAGGCTTTCGTTGATTATCAGCTTGGACTGCTTTAGTTTGTGGTGGCTGCCAAGTTTTGTTAAAGTCGCTCCAAAATAGCACAACATCACAGCCTTTTATGCATTTGAGGAAATATTTCTTTTTAACCTTACTGCTCGGAATTTTGGCGAGAAAATTTTTGCATTCAGGGCATCGCGTCTTGGAAGTTTCATATTTGCGCTCATTTATCACATTAGCTTTACCTGTTGGAGAACTCGCAACTACAGTTTTAGCTTTGGAGAGTGCTGGTAGAAAGTAATTCTGATTCCAACTAGTTAAATAATGCTGCCAAGAGTTTTTTCCTTCGGAAATGGCATCAAGAGCATCTTCCATTTTCGCTGTGAATTCTGCCTCTAGTAAATCAGGCAGTGCTTTGAGCAAAAACGCATCAACTTCTAACCCTAACACTGTCGGTTGCAGATGGTCTTTTTTCAACTCGACATAGTTTCGTTTTTTTAAGGTAGCAACAGTCGGAGCATAAGTACTTGGGCGACCAATTCCTTTACGTTCCATTAGTTGCACTAATTTAGGTTCGCTATAACGCGGTGGTGGCTGAGTCTGCTTCTTCTCATGTCCAGCATTCTCCAGTTTTAATACTTGTCCCTGTTGTAATGAAGGTAAAACACTATCCTTGCTGAGATTGTTCCAGTACCGAGCATAACCGTAAAATTCAATAACTTGCCCTCTGGCTGACCACAGTAGAGAACCAGACTGAGTAATCACCAGAGTTTTACGCAATTGGGCAGCACGACACTGAGAAGCAATTGACCGTTTCCAGATCATCACATACAGATTAAACTGATCATCAGGAAGTTCAGAGCGCAATTGAACTGAGGGACGAAATACATCCGTTGGGCGAATCGCTTCATGTGCTTCTTGAGCCGATTTGCTACTGCGATGCTTGGCGACTTGCGGCGGTACATTTTGCGGATCGTTTTGCTCCAACCATTTACGAGCGCTGGCACAAAATTCTGGACTCAGCATTACCGAGTCTGTTCGCATATATGTAATAAGCCCTGCCTCATAAAGCTTTTGGGCAACAACCATAGTTTTATCAGGAGCAAACCTCAACTTTGAACCGGCTGCTTGCTGAAGGCTAGAAGTTGTAAATGGTGGAGGTGGCTGGCGGTTAACGATTTTTCCTTCAAAATGAATTACCTGATGAGGATGTCGCTGTGCTTCTTCAACTAAACGTGTTGCCTCTGCTTCGGAAAGAACACGTTTAGATTCCGGTGTTTCTGGACTATTACCTACCTTCGCGTCATCATGAGTTTCAGTTTCTTGTTCTGCTGCATCTTTTGCAGAATCGACCGTCCCTTTGTAAAAAGCTCGAAATCCTTCAGCATAATCTACCCAGACACTCCAGTAATCTTGGGGGACAAAAGTCAGAATTTCGTTTTCTCGCTGACAAATCAGATGCAACGTCGCGCTTTGGACTCTGCCAACACTCTTAGCGCCGTTATTCAATGCCCAAACTAAAGGACTACCCTTATAACCTACCAACTTATCTAGGCAATCTCGGCATAGCCCAGCACCGATTAAGTTTTGGTCTAGCTTTCTGGGATTAGCGATCGCACTCTGTACCGCCGATGCTGTAATCTCAGTATAAATTACTCGTTTCGGTTCCCTTAAACCCAGCGTTTCTTTAAGATGCCAAGCGATCGTTTCACCTTCCCGGTCTGGGTCAGTTGCTAAGACAACTTCATCAACCTGCCTCACCGCAGACTTGAGCTTCTGAATTGTTTCTTTCGCTCGTTGGTCACGCGGGACGTAATTGCACCGAACATTACTACCATCCATGACGAAGCCCAAGGAATCGTCCCCTTCGTTGCTGAGTTCTCGGATATGACCACAACTTGCGAGAACTTTCCAATCTGAACCCAGAATTTGACTGAGTTTTTTAACTTTTCCGGGAGACTCGACCACAAGCAGGCGTTTGATCATAGCAACTGCATTCTTGATTCTGAGCAATAAACTGGCAATTGCTTTTGAGCGATGGCTGCGCCAACGCCAAAGGCGAACGCCTATTCTTGTGATATGGATTTTCTAGAATACTGTACCAAAAAGCTTGGGAAATTGCTTAACTCAGTTTAGAGGTAAATGATGCTTGATTGTGCGATCGCCCTACAGCCCTTCGGGCATCCTACGGCAGGCGTTGGCGCAGCTATCGCTGTTGCAACTGGCTCAACTATTATGATTTTAGCCTTAACAACCTAGTTAAACAGGGGAAAATCTGTAGCAATATCTTGCAGGGTGTGCCGGCTACCTTCCAAGAACATGTAAAAGTCAGAACTATTCTAAGAAAGAGGATATAAAAGAATTGAAGTTTTTGTCTCCTGTGCTTTCTAGAGAAAGATAGAAGTTAGAATTAAAGCCATGAGGCCAATGGCTATAGGACTAGATGACTATGCGAATTAAGCAAATTTCCGTCAGTGGCTTATTTGGAATTTTTGACCATGTGATTCCATTGAATATGGATGAACGAATTACCATTATTCATGGCCCAAATGGTTTTGGAAAAACAGCTATATTAAGAATTTTGAATAGTTTTTTTAACTCCCGAAACGCCGAATTGAAAGCTATCGAATTTAGAAACTTTCGAGTTGATTTTGATAATAATAGTAGTATTGAAATAATAAAAGATGCTGATAAAGCAGAGGAGTCGCAAAAGACTAGTATTGGTTTCAAATTTTATCAGCCTGATTCAGAGCCAGCTTATTTTTATCTAAAGCCAATCAATATTCTAAATATTCGCTCTGACATAGACTTTCAGCTTGGTATTTTGGATAAGGTAATACCAGGGCTAGAACGAATAGCTTCTCATAAATGGCTATATGAACCTACTGGAGAAACTCTTTCTTTAGAAGAAGTTGTAGAGCGTTTTGACAATTTATTGCCCTTAAATTTAAGACAACAAGAAGAGCCTGAGTGGCTAGAAGAATTGAAGAATAATATTCATATTCGCCTCATTGAATCACAACGTTTGCTAAATTTTGTCCCTAAACGTTTTGGAAGAACATATCGTGGAACATCTTCAATTTTATCTATGTCTACTGTGTCTGCTTATTCTGATGAGCTTGCTCAGATCATGCAAGATAAATTTAAGGAATACGGTACAATATCTCAATCTCTTGACAGAACTTTTCCAGTTAGGGTGGTGAAACAACAGCTATCCGCAGATTTGACGAATGAACAACTTCGTAATGAACTAAACGAGCTTGAAGCAACTCGCTCTCGTCTTTTAGAAGTAGGTCTTTTAGATAAAGATGAAGATTCAGAATTTCAAATCCAGCCTCAAGATATAGATGAAAAAACCAAAAATGCTTTGTCAGTATATGTTGAGGATGTGGAAAAGAAGCTGAGTGTTTTTGCTGAAATAGCAAGCAAGATTGATTTATTAAGAAAAATTATTAATAATAAGTTTGCCTATTCCTATAAAGAGATTAATTTTAGTAAAGACAAGGGATTCGTTTTCACTACACTTTATAATTCCTCATTATCTGATTCAAAAGCTCTTTCACCAACAGATTTATCATCTGGTGAGCAACATGAGTTAGTTCTTCTATATGAACTACTATTTAAAGTTCAACCTAATTCTCTAGTTTTAATTGATGAGCCAGAATTATCTCTTCATGTAGGTTGGCAAGTTCAGTTTTTAAAGGACTTACAAGATATTACACAGCTTGCAGATTTAAATATATTGATGGCTACTCATTCACCAGATATTATTCAAGATCGCTGGGATTTGACGGTTGAACTGAAAGGGCCACAAAAGTGAGAGATTTTCTGACAGTTGACCGTGTTGCTAACCAAATACGATTACGACGAAGCACGTATACTGGAACTTTTTTATTAGTGGAAGGAAGTTCTGATAAAACTTTCTATAAGCGATTTGTTGACCAATTAATTTGTGAGTTAGTCGAAACATCGGGTAAGCAGCGTGCTATTGAAATTCTAAAAATTTTAGAACAATCAAATTTTCAGGGAGTTTTAGCGATTGTTGATGCAGATTTTGATCGCCTTGAAACTTTTTTATACACCAGTCATAATCTGTTTTGCACCGATAGCCATGACCTTGAAACAATGCTGATTAACTCACCAGCATTTAACAAAGTACTTGCTGAATTTGGTTCTGAAAAGAAAATTTCTCAGTTTAATCGAGACATAAAATTAGTATTACTTGAAAATGGTATATCGGTAGGTTATTTGCTTTGGATCTCTAAATGTGATGGATTAAATCTAACCTTTGAGGGTATTACATTTAGCAAATTCATTGATGAGCAAACTCTGCAAATTGATGAACTCAAGCTGATTCAGGAGATTAAGAATAAATCGCAAGCTTTCTCTTTGAACGAAAAAAATCTGCAAAAACGGCTAAGGAGTCAGAAAAGCAATAATCACGATCCTTGGCAAATCTGCTGTGGTCATCATTTGGTAGAAATTCTATCCTTTGGCTTACGCAAAGCACTTGGCTCTAACAAAACTGCTGATGTTGAACCGAACAGTCTTGAGCGTAGTTTGCGGCTTGCTTATGAAGAAATCTACTTTCACCAGACACAACTGTACTTGGACATTCGTATATGGGAAAGTAGGAATCAGCCATTTAGAGTTTTGCGGAATGACACAACCGAGATTTTACGGGATAAATAAGTAATTGTTAATTTATTTCTGAACAGTACAACAGGGCAATAAAGGCTTGTTTACAACTTCTTTAATGTCTACTGAATTTAACAAATCTTCCCAATATCTCTGAACTTCAGGATCGTTAGGACGCTGGCGGCGTAAATTAGCTAAAGTTCTTAGAGAATCCTCCCAAAATCCAGCGGTGGCAAATAAAACTGCCCGATCTAAGTCTGTGTTTGGTTGGTTTAGCTGAAGAGATAGGTTTTCATCTTGCGATCGCATAATTGTACCTTCTACATAAGAGTCTTTATCGCGGTTATTAGGATCGCAAATCATCGAAAAAGTCCAATTATATTCTTTACCGATTTGTAGAGATGGCTGATCGATAGGTACATTTACGCTAACAATACCATTTTGCCCAACAGGTTTGAAAGTTCCCTTATATAATGGGTCAATGCTATCACCATCCCGCAAAACAAATTCTAGTGCTTGCACTGTTGTAGAAGTTTGAGGAACGTAGAAAAAGAATGTGGGACGTTCTACTGTGGTTCGTTGAGCTTCCTTATCTGTTGGTGTCAGGGGAATAAGATATTGTCCAGTTTGAAAGCAACTTCCCCGTGTTCCTGCTGACCTTACCCTACCAGGTCTACCTGGGACAAAGGCGATACGATTTCTACTGCTACCGCGTTGAATATAACCTGTAACATTTCTAATTGCAGCAGTAGCATACCTATCTCCAGGACGTAGCCGTTCTGCTTGCTGAAAATTTAATAAAGCTTTTCTATAATTTCTTCGTTTGGTTTCATTATAACCAAGCTGCATATATTGGGTGTAAGCAGATTTTGCTTGTGCCAGTTGGTAAACTGACTCTGTTGCCAAAACTTGAGTAATGCTTACAGGCTCGAAGGGCAGAAATGCTAAAGCAGCAAGCAGATAACTTGCCCAAAATCTAGATTTCATGATGTTTATGTTTACTTGTAGTACATTGTTTGGGTATATATAATACAATAGCTTAAGCTTTACAGTGACAAGACTTTATATGTGCTACTTTCTGGGAAGGCTGAGGTAGTATTGTAATTTTTTTACAACAAAATTACCAACTTTTTTAAGAAGTCGGGAATCTTAAGCTTTGGATTTTCAGTAGTCTAAAGTATTAGCTTTTGGCTATTCCTTAATAGACATCTGGTGAAATTAAAGATGCATTATCCAGAACCCTTGTAGAGACGTACCAGTGCTACGTCTCTACATTATTTCTCACTGATATTTTTAATGAGGTATAGCCAATTGTTGATCGGCTACCTGAAGATGATCGGCAACAATTTTGCGGAATGCATCACCTTCAATTGTTTCCTGTTCTGCTAGCAAATCTACTAAACGCTCCAAAACTATGCGGTTTTCTTGCAACAGTTCTTTGGCCTTAATGTAGGAATTGCTAACAATTTCGCGTACTTGTGAATCAATTTTGGCAGCAATTTCCTCAGAATAGTCTGATTTATTCATCCAGTCACGTCCTAAAAATACCTCTGCACTCTGATTTTCTAAGGACAATGGGCCTAATTCTGACATCCCGAAGCGCGTCACCATCTGCCGCGCCATCCCTGTGACGTGTTGCAAGTCATTGCTTGCACCTGTGGTCACTTCTGGCTTCCCAAAAACAATTTCCTCAGCGGCGCGACCACCCAAAGTAGCAGTAATCCTCGATTTGAGTTGAGAACGGGAAATTAACCCCTGTTCTTCATTGGGAGTAAACCAAGTTAATCCCAGTGCTTGTCCCCGTGGAATTAATGTAACTTTCTGCACAGGGTCATGGTCTTTGAGCAATGTACCTACTAAAGCGTGTCCAACTTCATGATAGGCAATCAAGCGCTTGCTCTTGCTGTCTACTAAGGCGGTACCTTCCATACCTGCAACAACTCGGTCTACAGCAGCATCAACTTCTAAAAGAGTGACAGCTTCTTTGCGTCTTCTAGCGGTGAGAATGGCAGCTTCGTTGAGTAAATTAGCTAAGTCTGCACCGGTAAAACCAGGAGTGCGGCGGGCGATCGCTTCTAATGATACGCTAGGATCAATTTTCTTATTGCGCGCGTGGACTTTCAAAATTTCCAGTCGCCCTTTGAGGTCGGGTGGATCGACCATCACTTGTCTGTCAAAGCGTCCCGGTCTGAGTAATGCTGTATCTAAAACATCTGGGCGATTAGTGGCTGCAATAATAATGATGCCTGTGTTACCTTCAAAACCATCCATCTCGGTGAGCAGTTGGTTGAGGGTTTGTTCGCGTTCGTCGTTACCGCCACCGATCCCAGCACCCCGTTGTCTACCTACTGCATCAATCTCATCGATAAATATTAGACAAGGGGCATTATCTTTAGCTTTTTTGAAGAGGTCGCGCACGCGAGATGCACCCACACCAACGAACATTTCCACAAATTCCGAACCGGAAATACTAAAGAATGGTACACCAGCTTCACCTGCGATCGCTTTTGCTAGTAAAGTTTTACCAGTACCAGGAGGGCCAATTAACAGCACACCTTTGGGAATCCGTGCGCCTACAGCAGTAAATCTTTCCGGCTGTTTCAGGAAAGTCACAACTTCTTCGAGTTCTTCCTTAGCTTCTTCAACCCCGGCGACATCTTCAAATTTCACTCCAGTTTTTGCCTCCATTTGGAAGCGAGCTTTGGATTTGCCGAAATTCATCGCTTGGCTAGAAGCATTAGTAGAGCGCCGGAGGAACAATAGCATTAAAGCCCCCAGTGGCAAAATCCACATCAAATTAATCAACAGTCCAACAGCAGCTCGACTGTTCGCAGAGGAAACTTCGCCAAAATCAACATTCTTGTCTTTGAGAATGTTGACTAACTCTGTATTTTGTGCTAATAGTCTCACCTGTTGCGGTGGTGTATTATCTTTTTGCCCCTTCAGATAAACCTTTGCTAGCTGTTCGGTTTCGTCAAGCTCTACTTTCTCGACTTCTCCCGCCTTCACTTTCTTGATCAAGTCACCATAATTTAGCGGGGTGGTTTCTGCTTTTTGTGCCATGACAGGAGTACTTGCGAAAATTCCTGGCAACATAATCAGACTAGCAGCGATGCCTACGGCGGGCTGCGCCAACGCACCAAACCAAGCAACGTGCTTTGAAGAGTGCCTTTTTTTCAATGTTTTTTTTCCCAAATTTGTCATAATAATTACCCTTTGTCTGCTGGCACAAGTTAAGCGCTGGTTTTATGCCTATTCTTCTATCAAAAATTGTAATAACTGGAAATTACACTTTTCTTATCTAGTCTAACTTCCACACAAAAGCATTCCCAAATTTCTTCCGGCTATTGCATAAACTTGATCAGCCTGGATAATTTTACGAAGAAGTAGTCACAAGCAAAGCAAAGAAAGCTCGGCCTTTGGTTATAAGCCAGAAGTTAGATGACTTGTGTGCAATTGGTTCCCGAATTGTTGGTCAAAGCCTCACCCTTGGTAGGCAAAAAAACCAAAAATTTCTTCCAGAATTTTAATTTGACACATTCCAATACAAATAGCTAGAATAAACATAGTCATAACGACTTCGTTTTATTCAAAGCTTCATGATAGTAGCTAGTTAGTAACTTGTGGGTTAATTATGGTAAAAATTGTTGGTATTGGTGGTAGTTTAAGACCCAACTCTTATACCCAGCTTGCTTTACAAGTAGCAGCGCAAAGGGTTGAAGCTGTAGGTGCACAGGTAGAAATTCTTGATTTACGGCAATTGCAGCTACCATTTTGCACTGGTGCAAAGGAGTATCCAGAGTATCCAGATGTTCAGCGGTTGCAAGATACAGTTAGTCAGGCTGATGGATTAATCTTAGCGACACCTGAGTATCATGGTGGCGTTAGTGGTGTGCTAAAAAATGCTCTGGATTTGATGAGTTTTGATCAACTGTCTGATAAAGTGACAGGATTGATTAGTGTCTTGGGTGGTCAGTCTAATAGCAACGCTCTAAATGACCTACGGCTAATTGTCCGTTGGGTACACGGTTGGGTGATTCCCGAACAAATTGCGATCGGACAAGCTTGGGGTGCATTCAGTCCTGAAGGCAAACTAGTAGATGAGAAGCTCTCTCAAAGATTTGATCAATTTGCTCAGAGTTTAGTTGATAACACTCGCAAGCTGCGGGGCGTGAATTAATTGTAGGGTGGGTCTAGCTTTGCCCACCCTCCTAAACTCAAAACTTAATAGACTTCTTGCGTAAATCAAAAAAATAACCCCACCCCGCCTTTGACTTACGTCAAATTCTCCCCTAAGAGCCTGCTCTTAGGGGTTGGGGGTGGGGTGTTAGGGGACTTTTGCAAGAGGTCTAATGATGATGATGGTGATGATGGTGATCCCCAGCAAGTTGAGGATTAACTGTTATACTTTGTTCTGACAACAACTGTGCTATGTGAGTATCAGCCCATTGCGCCGCCATTGCCAAGAATTCTGGATGGTCGTTAACGCAAGCCATTTGCACGTAGTTCGTGCCGGGATGCTGTTTCTCTAAAGCATGGATGATATGGTGTACATCCAATAGAGTTTCGTGGTTTTCTGTGGCAAAGCCAATTGGCATAAAAATTACCACTTTTGCACCCAGTTGAATCAGGTTATTTGCAGCTTGCTCTGCATTTGGCTGTGTCCAATCAATTAAGGGTGTGTCATGATTGAGCCAACCCACCGAGATTAAAGGATAGCGATTAATCAACTTATCCCGAACTAAATCGTACATTGCTTCACTTTCGGCAATCCCAGAAGTAAAGCCTTTGGCTTTGTGGGGACAGCCGTGATTCATTAGCACAATGGCGATTTGAGAAGGTAGATAAGCTGCTGCTAACTCAGCAATTTTTTCTTCAACCAGATGAGCCATTAAATCGATGTAAGCTGGTTCGTTGAAGAAAGAAGGAATGTAGCGCTGTGCTTTAACCCAGTGTTCCTCACCATCAGTCAACTCAACCAGAGCGTTGTTAACTTGTTCGATCGCAATCCCACTAGTAAAGATAGAATCAACAACCAGCAGTGGGTAAATTAGCAGCTTCTCGAAGCCTTGGTTTTTGATTTCTGCCAAGACTTGATTGGGTAGAAAAGGAGCGCAGAAGTTGAAAGCCTTGAAAACTTGAACCTTATCGCCCCATTTTTCTTGTAAATTCTTCTCAATCCCAGCCCGCTGCTGCTCAAAAATAGCGTTGTGTGGGGAGATAAAATCGTGGTGTGTGTGTCCCCATTCGTGGCGGTCAAATAGCGCCAAAAGTTTTGCCAGAGGGGGATAAATCCAGGTTGGTACTGGTGCGAACTTTGCTGTTAGTAGATTTAAAGCCTGTTCGTTATAGTTAGCAAAATCTTCGTAGCTTTCGACTTCGCCGTAGCCCATAAGCAGTACGGCTACACGGTCTTTACCTGATAGATGCTCGTGGGTGTTTTGTACTTTTTCCGGCGTGGCAACCACAATGAGTTCCTCAATATAACCAGAGTGCAGAGAGATTTGGAGTTAGGGAATAGCTTACGCATTTTCCCTCATAGTAACTTATTATCCCATCCGGGGGGATAGGATAGGTGCAAAAATGAAAATAATACATCAAAAGACATAGTGCGGTTATTACTGCATATACGTTGAACAGCTAATAGACCGTTGTAGTAAATTTGAGTTATGAATATCATTATTTGCCCTGGAATTCATCAGCCAGAGTTAACTGAAAGCTTTAGAGTAGGATTGTTAGATTTAATTTCTAATACCGCGAATATACTGATTTATCCGGGTAAAGATGTTTTGGTTTTATCAGCCTTGCATATTTTGCAGTTTTTGCGCGTTAGCGTAGCTCACCGCAGGTATCGCTTGACCGACTCTCTAGAATCACCAGTTATATTCATTAGCTTTAGTGCTGGCGTAGTTGGGGCAATAGGGGCAGCACATTTGTGGCAACTCTTGGGTGGTCATGTCAAAGCGTTTATTGCTATAGATGGATGGGGAGTACCACTACAGGGAAATTTCCCTATTCATCGGATGAGTCATGATTATTTCACCCATTGGAGTTCATGTTTGCTAGGTAGTGGGCAAAATAACTTTTATGCAGAGCCAGCAGTCGAGCATTTGTCCATTTGGAAATCTCCCCAAACTGTACAAGGCTGTTGGGTAGATTCGTCCATTGAGATTATTCCACCCAAAGGTCGTCTGACTGCAACTGAGTTTTTGCTTATGCTGTTAAAGCACTATGAAGCAAATTAATCCGGACAACAGAATTAGGAGTTAGGAGTTAGGAGTTAGGAATCAACATTTATTCTCCCCTCTGTCCCATGCCCAATGCCCAATGCCCAATGCCCATCTACCTAAAGAAAGTATCTAATGTTTCCAACTGAACCTGCCGCTGTTAATAACGGCTTTGGCGCACTGCTAAAAAATCGTGGTTTTATGCTCCTGTGGATTGGGCAACTGCTGTCCCAGTTAGCAGATAAGGTGTTCTTCGTTTTGCTGATTGCTCTACTGGAGAACTACCCACCGCTTCCAGGGTTGGCACAAAACTCGATGTACTCAACCTTGATGCTGTCGTTTACAATACCAGCAATTTTGTTTGGCTCTGCTGGTGGTATCTTTGTTGACCGCTTGCCAAAAAAGCTGATTATGGTTGGCTCAGATATTGTGCGGGGAATATTGACGCTGTGTCTTCCCTTATTGCCACGACAGTTCCTGATTTTGTTAATCCTGACTTTTGCCATTTCCACAGTGACGCAGTTTTTTGCACCAGCTGAACAAGCAGCGATTCCTTTGTTGGTGAAGCGAGAGAATTTGTTGGCAGCTAATGCGCTATTTAGCAGCACGATGATGGGAGCATTAATTGTTGGCTTTGCTATAGGAGAGCCGATTTTAAGTTTGGCGAAAAGCTTGATGGGAGAAGAATACGGTCAAGAGCTTGTGGTTGGTGGACTATATATATTATCAGCTGCGATTATGCAGTTAATAAAGTTTAAAGAACCCAAACAACCAAAGGAACATCGGGTATCAAATCACCCTTGGGCTGAATTCACCGAGAGCCTGCGCTATCTCAAGAAAAACCCTTTGATTTTAAACGCTATGCTGCAACTGACAACTTTATATTGTGTGTTTGCAGCCTTAACGGTGCTGACGATTCGATTAGCCGAAGAGTTTGGTCTAAAAGAAAAACAGTTTGGCTTTTTCTTGGCAGCAGCAGGGGTGGGTATGGTATTTGGTGCGGCAATTTTAGGTAACTGGGGTGAGAAATTGCATCGCAAGCCCCTACCTTTAATTGGATTTTTGATAATGGCATTAGTTTTAGGGGTGTTCACTTTTACGCACAACTTGTTGCTGGCACTAGGACTCTGTGCATTTTTGGGTATAGGTGCTGCTTTAATTGGTGTCCCCATGCAAACTTTAATTCAACAGCAAACACCACCTACCATGCACGGTAAAGTATTTGGCTTTCAAAATCATGCTGTCAACATCGCTTTGGCGTTACCTCTGGCCATTACTGGGCCCTTAACTGATGCTCTCGGCTTGCGAATTGTGCTTGTAGCAATGAGTATTGTTGTTGTAGTTGTCGGTGTTTGGGCTTGGCAAAATACCCGCAAAGTCTTGCAAGACGTAATTTAATTAATGTAGGCTAATAATCTAACTTTATATTTAATATATAAAATTCCCGAAATTTAATTGAACTTTTCAATTAAAATGAAATCTTAACTACAGAATTTCAGCATTAACTTTAGCTATAGTCTGAGGTTTGACCGTGCGTTCACTAAGTGTCTCCGCAGGAGAATCGCTTTCCCAAATTAGTCTCCCACAAACCGAGAATCACAAACAGTCTCGTACTTCTAGCTTGCCAGTCGTGCCCAAACGTGCATCTGGCGGTTTTGCTCTGCTTGACAGCCTTCATCGCCACGGGGTTGATTATATTTTTGGTTATCCTGGTGGGGCAATTCTACCAATTTATGATGACCTATATAAGGTGGAAGCAACTGGTGCTATGAAGCACATTCTCGTGAGACACGAGCAAGGCGCAGCCCACGCTGCTGATGGTTATGCCCGTGCTACAGGCAAAGTAGGAGTATGCTTTGGTACTTCTGGCCCAGGAGCAACTAACTTGGTGACAGGCATCGCCACCGCCTACATGGATTCAATCCCGATGATTGTGGTTACAGGACAGGTAGCACGTCCGTCGATTGGTACAGATGCGTTTCAGGAAACTGATATTTACGGAATTACCTTACCAATCGTCAAGCACTCCTATGTGGTGCGCGATCCCAAAGATATGGCGCGAATTGTCGCCGAAGCGTTCCACATCGCTAGCACTGGGCGTCCGGGGCCAGTTTTGATTGATGTCCCCAAAGATGTCGCTTTAGAAGAATTTGACTATGTACCTGTAAAACCAGGTTCAGTCAAGCTACGCGGCTATCGTCCCACTGTAAAGGGAAATCCCCGGCAAATTCATGCCGCGATCCAGTTGATTACTGAAAGTCGTCGTCCGCTATTGTATGTGGGTGGTGGTGCGATCGCAGCTGGTGCCCATGAAGAAATCAAACAACTAGCTGAATTATTCGATATCCCCGTCACCACAACCTTAATGGGGATCGGTGCATTTGACGAACATCATCCCCTCGCTTTGGGAATGTTGGGAATGCACGGCACTGCTTACGCTAACTTCGCCGTTAGTGATTGTGACTTACTGATTTGCGTCGGCGCTAGATTTGATGATCGCGTTACAGGTAAGTTAGACGAATTCGCTTCCCGCGCCAAAGTAATTCACATCGACATCGACCCAGCAGAAGTCGGCAAAAACCGTATTCCCGAAGTGCCCATCGTCGGCGATGTGCGGAACGTCTTAGTAGACTTGTTGCGTCGCTGTAAAGAAGCAGGGATTAAGGCTACACCTAATCAAAACCAAGAGTGGCTGAATCTAGTTAACCGTTGGCGCGAAGAGTATCCTCTCATAGTGCCGCAGCATCCCGACAGCATTTCACCCCAAGAAGTAATTGTAGAAGTTAATAGCCAAGCACCCCATGCTTTCTACACCACAGATGTCGGACAACATCAAATGTGGGCAGCACAATTCCTGAAGAATGGCCCAAGGCGCTGGATTTCTAGCGCTGGTTTGGGAACGATGGGTTTTGGCTTACCTGCGGCAATGGGCGCGAAAGTGGCATTTCCTGATGAAGAAGTCATCTGTATTAGCGGTGATGCTAGTTTCCAAATGTGTTTACAGGAACTAGGAACAGTTGCACAGTATGGAATAAATGTCAAGACAATAATTATCAACAACGGCTGGCAAGGGATGGTGCGCCAGTGGCAGCAAGCCTTCTATGGTGAACGTTACTCATGCTCCGACATGGAAGTAGGGATGCCAGACGTAGAGTTATTGGCAAAAGCTTATGGCATTAAGGGCATGGTAATCAGCGATCGCAGTCAATTAAAAGATGCGATCGCCGAAATGCTGGCACACAAAGGGCCAGTAATCTTAAATGTCCACGTCACCAGAGACGAAAACTGCTATCCAATGGTAGCTCCTGGTAAGAGCAACGCTCAAATGGTCGGCTTACAGAAGCAAGCACCGAAAGCGGCAGCCGAGCCAGTGTATTGTAGCCATTGCAATGCTAAGAATGCTCCTACCCACAATTTTTGTGCTGAGTGTGGGACGAAGCTGTAATGCTTTTTGATAATTCAGACTAGAGAGGTAGGGGAGCAAGGACAAGGGGAGAAAGATGCTGGAATTCTCCCTAACTCCTGCCCCTTTTCCTCTTGCGTAGGCATCGCTTAATCTTCCTGATTAAGTTGATCGCTTTTTCCTCCACCCTCTTAACTCGACTTTATCCATTTTTTCATAACGCTCAAGCTATAGCAAAGTGCTGAGTGTTGAGTAAAAACCCAGTAATTTCAAGGTTTTGAGCAATCACCAATGTCCTAACTGCCTTGGCGGTTGCTATATCCCTCTTTTGTCACTTTCCGGGAGGGCAATTGCTAGAAGCCTTATGAGGCAATCAATACAAGCTATCCTATTAGAAAAAAATGGGTCTTGTATTTGTGATTAGAAAATAATCGTGCGATCGCTTGCTATGCAAAAGCTCTAGAATTCAACAATAGCAAATGTTTTCGGAGAGTGACAGAACAGGGATATCACTGAAACCGAAGCCCCGCCCATAAGAGCGCGCTTGGACGCAAGCCTTAAGTACCTTACGATATCCTCACAAAACATCCCTGATAATTACTGGTTTCAAAAATTACTTCGTAAAGGAAGCTAGAGGGAGTAAGTTTTTTGTGCATTTATGAAATTAATCCAAATACTAAAACTAGTCGTAATTCCGGTTTTGACTGTATTGAGCTTTGTGTCTACATCAAATAAAGTACTAGCTGACTACTTAAATAGTCAGGGGTCAGGAGGTAATTACCGTTATGAATTATGGTCTACAGATGATAATAATAATTACTATTTGAAAATTTGGCTATATGAAGCAAGTCCAACAAGTAGCCCATATAGGACAACTCCAGGATTCGCTTCTACAAGGGAAGCTTTAATTTATTTTGATTGCAATTACGCTGAGAAAAATTTACCAGAATGTTCTCAATGATAATTTAGAACCTTCTCAACATAATTCGTAATTGCTAATTCGTAATTCGTAATTAAATAATTCAATTACGAATTACAAATTACAAATTACACTTCGGCTGGTTGATATTCTTGTTGTCTTTCCACAAACGTCTGCACACGGGTGCGGTAGTTTCTCATAGTCTCATCTACCCATTCACGATCATTGCTATTTGCATACAAATGCACCAGTGGTTCGCTGGCATCTGGTAAAACTAATAGCCAACTGTCATCGTAGGGTTGACAAATTTTCACTCCATCAATGAGTTCTAGATTTTGCGCTGGGTGAGTTTCCACCAAGTAACGCATCAAAGCACCCTTAGCTGTCCACGGGCAACGGACTGTATAAGTTTTGTGAATTACACGAGGCAATTCTGACCGCGCAGCAGCAAGCGATCGCTCTTGGATAGTCAACATCTCAATTATCTTCGCAATGCAGAACATGGAATCAAATCCCGGATGCAGTTGCGGGAAAATAAAACCAGTCTCTCCACTACCTCCCAATACCACATTTGGATTCTTCTGGCAAGCTTCCATTAAAGCTGTCGGGTTGGCTTTAGTGCGAATCACTCTACCATCATGGCGACGGGCGACTTGTTCAATGGCACTGGAAGCATGAACTGGTACAACTACCGTTCCTCTTGGGTTAGCCGTCAGAATCATGTCTACCATCAGTGCTGTTAACATTTCTCCACGAATTGAGTAGCCTGATTCATCAACTAAAATTAGCTGTTCTCCATTAGCGGATACTTGCACCCCAAAATTAGCTTTTAATGCCTCCACTACATGGCCTAACTGAGTCAGCAATCCTTCGCGATCGGTGATTGACATCGCCGTTTTATTGACACTAGCATTCAGTACGACTGCATCAGCACCAAATTTATCTAACATTTGGGGTAAAACGGCCCCTGATACCGCATAAACATAGTCAATCACCACTTTTGCGCGACTGTTGCGGAGTGTATGAACATGCAAAAGTTTCTCAAAAGCAGTACAGTAGCGATCCATGACTTGGCTGGGATAAGATACATCGCCAATTTCATGAATTAGCGCCCGCCGCATATCTTCCTTAAAGTAAGCCCCTTCAATTTTCTTTTCCAAGGCTTTGGAGATATTAATGCCCTTGGCATCCATAAATTCAATCAGAATGTAGTCAGGGCGATCGGGATGTACCCGGACGTGGATACCACCAGCTACCGACATTGTGGGTATAACTGTGCGGGTGATGGGGATAGCTGTGGCATCGAGGTTTTGAATGTCAACACCTACTGACATTAAACCAGCAATCAGCGATCGCGTCACCATCCGAGAGATATTACGCTGGTCGCGGGAAACCGTTACTTTAGAACCAGGTTTCAAAGTAGAACCGTAAGCAGATCCTAATTTCACAGCGAATTCTGGGGTGATGTCGATATTAGCTAATCCTTGGACACCACGCTGCCCAAATAAATTTCGTTGAGCGGTGTTCCCCCAAATCAAGTTAATGTTTAAAACTGCCCCTGACTCAATCTTTTTACTGGGCCAAACACGTACACCAGGGCTAATTTGGGCTTCTTCTCCCACCGTGGAAAGCGAACCGACAACCGCAGCTTCTAAAACTTGAGCACGGCGGTCTACACGAGCGCCACGGGAAATCACACAGGCAGAAAGAGCTGCTTCGTCGCCAATGAATGCTCCATTCCAGACTATGGGACGTTTAAGATTAGCATCAGCGCCAATAGTGACATTATCCCCAATTACGGTTCCTGCCTCAATTTGTACTCTTGCGCCAATGCGGCAATTATCACCAATCACTACTGGAGTTTCAATCACAGCCGTATGATCGATGTAAGTATTTTGGCCTACCCATAACTCATGAGAAACTTCTGTGTAGGCAAAATCTAGTTGCACTTTCCGATCTAACGCGTCATACTGAGCCTCACGATAGGCATCTAAGTGACCGACATCACACCAGTAACCTTGAGCAATGTAACCATACATTGGCTCATCTTTTGTTAGTAGTAAGGGGAATAAGTCTTTAGAAAAGTCACATTCAACGTTTGCTGGCAGATATTCCAAAACTTCTGGTTCGAGAATATAAGTACCAGTGTTGACGGTATCAGAAAAAATTTCACTACTAGAGGGTTTTTCTAAAAATCGCCGAATCCGTGTTTCCTCATCGGTAATCACCACTCCAAATTCAATCGGGTTGGGAACCCTGGTTAAAATCAAAGTAGCTTTTGACTGTTTTTGTTTGTGATATGCGATCGCTGCCGTCAGATCAAAATCTGTTATGCTATCGCCACTAATAACTAAAAAAGTTTCATCAAGAAGTTCGGCAATGTTTTTCACACAGCCAGCTGTACCTAAAGGCTGATCTTCTTCGACAGCATAAGTCATCTGGACGCCAAAATCGCTGCCATCTTGAAAATAATCTCGCAAGACATCAGGTAAATAATGCAATGTCGCAATAACTTCTGTAATTTGATGTCGTTTAAGGAGATTGATAATATGTTCGGCAATTGGTCGATTTAGAATCGGCACCATCGGTTTCGGCAGATCGCAAGTTAACGGGCGAAGCCGCGTTCCCGAACCCCCTGCCATCAATACTGCACGCATAAATCCTCCTTAGCTAGTTATAGCTTTCGCTACTTGAAAACGTGTCAGATATATTTTGTTTTTCTTTCTCTAGTCTGCTATGGATATTGATATTTGAGGAACTTCCACAAGATGCATATAGATTGGGGATTGGGCAAAGAGAGTGTTGAGTTAGGAGTTAGTTAGGAGTTAGGAGTTAGGAGTTAGGAGTTAGGAGTTAGGAGTTAGGAGTTAGGAGTTATTTATTCTCCCCCCAGTCCCCATTACCCCTTATCCCCACAGGGGGCCCCACCATCCCCAGTCCCCAGTCCCCAGCTTATTGGCAATGATAAAGTTCATATTCGTAGCCATCTATACTTGGCAAAGATTGAGTACCAGACATAACACATGTTTTCACGGTTTCTGCTACGGGTGCGTGAAAGTTTACCAGCCACAAGTCAAAAGGTCGTGGTAATTTCTTTAAAGTATTTTCCAGAGCAATGGTAGAAGCATTCGGATCTCGATCTTGATGAGCAAGGAGAAACAGAGAATTTTGGAGTGAATTTGCAAGTTTAATCTCCCTTGCAACTCCCATCATTTCTCCAGTGTGTACATAAGTTTTGTGGGTGGTGGCAATCAGTACTGGTGTTGAGGATGTTTGTTGAATTAGTTGCACAAACAGGTCAGGGCGATAATATTTTTGATAGCCGAGATTGCAGATTACTGTAACTGCACTGAAAAATCCCATTAACCAAACTAACATTACGGCTTTTTTCCCGTTTATTCCCCATTTACCTATGCTTGTTATCCCATTTTTCCCTGGCTCTGTTTCCATCCATTCCTGGGGAGGATGCCAACAAACTGCGAGACTTGCACCTAGTAAAACAACGATCGCGGGAAAGTAAACAAAGTTATATCTAGCACCCCTGGTGAGGTCAATACCCAAAAAGTACGTAAAGATAAAGAATAAAGCGATCGCATTGATAACTACTCCAGCAAGCACCTGAATCATCATTCGGTTTTCTGGGTGCTGTAGTTGAATTTTAATCCCACGCAGTAAAATTGGTACTGCCCAAATAAAGAAAGTCAACATCACCACTCCAGAAGGAATCACAACCAAAGCTTGTGAAGATTCAACTGGTAATAGGGAAATCATTGCAATCAATGTTCCTAAAGCTTGAAAAATTGGGCTGAACCAATCTAGTCCAACGCGCGAACCTCGAATCCACTCGGTTAAAGCACCACGATTTTCATTCTCTAACAAGGTTGGTATCCAAATTAAACCCGCTACACAAGTACCTATAACAACGGTATAAATACGCCGCCAAGGAGGAGAGAAGAGGAGAGAAAATTTGCTGCTATTTTGTAATTGAAGCCAAGCAAGAAAAATCAAAACTACGACTTCTGTGCAAAGGGTGAGGGTAAAAAAATAATGAGTAGCAATACCTAAAGCATTAATTCCTACCCATAAAAGTGCTACCCATATAGGTAAAGGTGTGCGGTTTTGAATATGACGTGTGGCAATTACTAAGCAGGTGAGGGAACCAATTACCCATAAGATTGCCAAAGTGTAATGACGCGCTTCTTGTGCTAAAAATACACCGTAGGGTGATACTGCCATCATGACAGCAGTCAAGTGTCCCACTAATCGTGAACGAAACGCTACTCTACCTAATACGTAAACACACGGAATTGACACAGCACCGATTATCGCTGGTAGCAATCGCGCACCAAACAGCGATACTAATCCTCCATCGCTGGGAAATAATTTCATCCACTGGTAAGCCAGCACAAAATACAGTGGTGGATGACTATCTTGTGTAGCTAAGTTATGAATAACATCACCAATACTAGCCGCTGGGTTTGGTTGCAGTGGTTGTAATAGGATATCAGGTGCGATCGCTTGATCTAGGGGAACTGATAAAAAAGTATTCCCCAAGCTAAACACCAAGGTGGCAAACTCATCAGTCCAAGGAGGCTTTGCAGTCAAGTTGACTAGGCGCAAACTAATGCCGACAAGCATCCACATTAAGATCAGCAAGGGATGAACCCAGGAAGGAGGAAGGCGAGTCTGCCAATTATGCCAATGCTTGCGTTGTGAGCCAGAGTTTTTATCTGCCAGAGGCAGGAAATGTGTAGCAGATGCAGGTAGCAACGAGATAATTTGTTTGTAAAAATAAAATGCACCTTGAAAAAAAACTCTCATCGTCTGGCCTCACACTCATGGATTTGTAGATTTGACGTTTGAGATTTAAGTTCGTTCTAAAATCTAAAAACAAAAATCTAAATCTCAAATCCCTCGTTGTGATTATTTCACGTCTGTGACACGCCAGCTAAGTTTCAAATTAATCCAGAAATTCCAGATGGTAGCAACTGCGATCGCTATCAACTTAGCTAAATACTGATTTATTTCCAAGATATTATAGAGAAAGTTAATTATTAAAGCTTGTAATATAACTCCTGCCAAACAGACTGCACTGAACTTCAAGAATCGCTTGAAACGTTGATGCAAAGCACGTTGCCTTTGAGAAATATCACTAAAAGTCCATACATCATTCCATAGGAAATTATTTACGATTGCCACTCCAGCCGAAAGAATCGTACTGCGGGTTAAACCTAAATGAATTACAGTACGCAGCAAGTGAAACACCGTTAAATCCACAAATACACCACTAAAGCCAACAAACCCAAAACGGACAAATCGACCGATGGGGAAATTGACTTTTCTACTCAATCGTCCTGCTTTCCTTGTGGATGTGGAAAGCCGTAACCGTACCAAGTGATGGATGTAATCTATATATTGCTTCCATGTCACCTTACTCTCGCCCTCTTTGCGTTCGCAAAACACATACCCAACCTCGGCAACTTGGTTTACTTTTCCCCGGCCAATTACTTCTAGAAGAATTTTATATCCGACTGGATTAAGTGTTACACCTGCGATCGCACTCCGGCGCACCATAAAATAACCACTCATCGGGTCAGAAACTCTGCCCAGTACCCCCGGTAAGATTACCAAGCCTAACAACTGAGCACCGCGAGACAAGAAACGCCTAACAACACTCCAGCTACTAACACCGCCTCCTTCTACATGACGGCTAGCTACTGCCAAATCTGCTCCCTGCTCAATATTACGCAACAGTTGTATCAGTACCTCTGGTGGATGCTGTAAATCTCCATCAATCACCCCCAACACACTCCCCATAGCTGCTTGCCACCCACGAATCACTGCTGAAGACAGCCCCCGTTCCTGTTGGCGTCGCATCACCCGCAACTGGGGGTATTCTGTCGTCAAAGATTGCGCTATCTCCCAGGTTCGGTCTGGGCTATCATCATCTACCACTATTAGTTCATAGTTTCCTGCAATAGATTCATCCAGTAATTGACTCAATATGCTGACTACATTTTTGATGTTGTCACGCTCTTTATAAGTAGGAATTACTAGAGAAAGATGAATAAATTCATCATCTGTACCCACGGGGTTGGAGGGCAACTCTGAAATCTTTAGTGGGCCAGTTGATACTGTTAACAGCGAGTTGGATGAGTTTGTTTTCATATTCCAAATTGCAAAACGAGGGTGTGTTAAAGTACGTGGAAAATAAAATCAAACATCTGCTGACTTTATTGACTGAACCTAGTTACTCAATACTTGAGGAATACTTTTGTTACAGTTAGCTGCCCTGAAAGTTTAGTAATTCACGCACTTCAATTCCCAGTATTTTCCTAAATTTCATCTAAATTTTTCATCTTACCCCTTGTTTTTATGATAATACACGAAAAATCACGTATTTTTTAGCGAAATATCCTGTACTTTCAAGTAAACTAAGTCAGTAAATATACAGTTTATTAAGCATATCTTGATGATTTTTTAATGATACTACGAGGAATATTAATTTAATATGGAGTATCCGAATTTTGGTAATATATAGCGTTTCCTAATCACATGAGGTACATCATAGCCCCCTCTTCACCTGCGGGGAGGGGGTTCTTGCACCTGACCCAACTGAGAACCGCTATACTTATACATTATTGTTGTTACACCAAGGTAAGAAGAAAGTGCAAATGCTGATTACATAAGCTTGCTACACCCGTAAAAACTTACTTGTTGATGCAATAAGTATTGAATTAATTAAACACTACAAAAAAAACAAAAATCAAAATATTTTTTTGAGAAATATTTATAGCTATTTCTTGACTGTAAGAGCAGCTATAAATTCCTGTTCAATTTTTGAAAAAGCGAACTACTCCATAAGGTAAGAGGCAGTTAATGTTTTGCTATTAAGTGTTTTTAGAAGTAATTTCATGAATTAAATGAGACTAGATATATACAGTCCCGTTTTGCAAGATTTGTCAACGTTTAGCAATATAAAAAATAAGCTTAATAAAAATTAATAGATTAATAAATAAGTTTAGTAGGCACTGTCTTGTAAATATGTCAAAAGTAACACTATAAAATCCCCGAATAGGGTATTGCAAAAAAGAGAAAAATTTTGCTTGTTATTAAAATGATGGCGTAGTTTTATTGCTTGTTTTGAATAAATGAACCTCTAATACCAATTCTCCATGAAGATGCACTTTATTTTTAAAACGAACCGCCTTCTCTACGAGAGGCTTCTGCCAACGCGCAGCGTCTCGTTAGAGAAGAACGCCTTTCTTCCCTACGGGACGCTACGCGAACGCGAGTGCGTTCCGTTCGCGTAGCGTCTCGTTAGAGAAGAACGCCAAGAAGAGAGATTAAATCATTTAATGCAAGTTTATAGAGAATTGGTATAAGAATACAGGGTAGATCATGCATATTCCTGATGGATTTGTTTCTATTCCGGTGGCAGGGGCTACTGGTTTAGCGAGTGCGGCAGCGCTGTTTGTTGCCTTCGGGCGATCGCACTTTTATGGGCTTGCTTCTTGCGCGTACCAATTCGCCAATTGGGAGGATTACTCAGCACAGAATTGAACAAAGCCGACCGCGTCGCATTAATGGGAGCACCTGGTTCTCGAAAAAGCACCTTGTTGGAGAACCTAATCGGCTTAAAACAACTGCAAACAGGGAAAATTACCATTAATGGCATCCCCGTAGAACCGCAAACTTTACCCCAAGTGCGTCGTCAAATTGGCTTTAGTTTTCAAGATGCCAACGACCAACTATTTATGCCGACTATCTTGGAAGATGTTACCTTGGGGCCACGTAACTATGGAATGTCACCAGCAGAGGCTGGGGAAGCAGAGAAAAAAACTATTGACCAATGCCCAATCCTGAATGCCTTCTTTATTAGTAATATTGGATACTATATTGTGGGTTTGATTGCTGTTGGGGTGTTAATGTCTGTTTTACATAAACATAAATATACTGTTCTTGCTTCTGTTAGCCTAAGCGTTGCTTTGTTCGTTACTGGTTGCACCGACAATAAAGTTTCCCAGTGCCAGCGACTGATTCGAGTTGTGAATGCTGGAACTTCTCTAATTGATAAAAATAAAGGAGCGCAAGTGATAACTAGCATACAGCTATCTAAAGATTTAGACTTTGTGACTAAATCTATTGCAGAACTGAAGCTAACAGATCCGAAACTGAAAGAATTTCAAAGCGGTTTTGTGAAGATTTTTCAAAATCTTAGTCAAGCGATCGCCAAAGCAGGTAGGGCGCTTGGTGCAACCAAGACAGCACAAGCCTCCGAATCTGGGAGAGAAAAAATCCAAAAGGCTAGAGCTGATATTGACTCAGCGTTGACAACAGCTACAACTCTTGGCAAACAGTCAGATACATTAGTCAATCAGATGAATAAGTATTGTAGCGAGCCAGAATAATCTATCAGGGGGACTGGGGATGGTGGGGCCCCCTCTGGGGATAAGGGGTAATGGGGACTGGGGACTGGGGATTTTTAATTTTTCAATTTCCTCTACTCTCTTGCCCCTCTGCTTTTGCTTGACATTCTGAACCATAGTAACTTTTATCACTTTTTTTTCAAAAAAATTCCTGATATACACCAACTTTATCTGTCAAAAGAATTATTGGTGCAAGTCAAATGAAATACCAGGAGTGATATGAGTCTACTGATGGTAAGTGTGCTGGCAACAGTGCCAATATCTGTGCTAAATTTACCAGAACAATCCGTAATTCTGTCGGGCAATCCGGTGCAGCAGTCAACACAGGATAATTTATCTCAAGTTGTCTCACCTGCTGAAATTACACCACCTGAATTCGTACAGCCAGATATAAGCACGTCATCAATTATAAAAAACAAGTACGGAAATATACTTAGAAAGAGTAGAGAAAAAATTCAATTCATCAGTTCCCCTAACTTACCTGAATTAAAAGATACTCAACCTGTAATAGAAGTTGTACAGAATCAGGAAAGTACAGAAGAATTTTCCCAATCTTCTTATCCCTCAGACTCAGACAACCAAATGTCTCAAGTCACCTCAGTATCGCAACTCCAGGACGTGCAACCCTCCGACTGGGCTTTTGGTGCTTTGCAGTCTTTAGTAGAACGCTATGGCTGCATTGCTGGATACGCTGATGGGAATTATCTGGGAAATCGTAGCATTAGCCGTTATGAATTTGCAGCTGGTTTAAATGCTTGTTTAGAGAAGATTAACGATGCGATGCCTGCGGCGGGCTACGCCTACGCTAACAATAAAATTAATACTGTTAATAATGAAGATTTAATCCTGCTGCAAAGATTGCAAGGCGAATTCAAAGCAGAGTTGCAGCAATTACAGCAGCGTGTTCAGGCTGTGGAAAACCGAACTACTGAACTACAAGCCAATCAGTTTTCTACAACAACCAGATTATTTGGTCAAGCCATTTTTAGCGTTCAGGGAACCAATAGCCCTGATGTCGATTTGTTTCCTAGAGATGGAGTACCTGAACGTCAGGGAAAAACCAATCTGACTTTCACAAGTAGCGCCCAACTAACCTTCTTCACGTCGTTTACAGGGCGAGATTTGCTGTTAACTGGGCTGTCTGCGGGTAATTTTGGTTCTAATGCATCGTTGTTATCTACCAATATGGGGCGGTTGGGTTTCGAGTCAAATACAGACAACAATTTAGTTATTAGTGACTTATCTTATCGATTTCTCGCCTCGCATAACTTGGGAATTGTCGTAGGTACGGCGGGAGTCAATCCAATCAACACCTTTCGCGGTATTAGCCCTTTAGAAGGTTCTAGCGATGGCGCAATTTCTCTATTTGGTCAGCGGAACCCGATTTTAAGTATTGGTAACGGCAGTGGTGGTATAGGCTTTGACTGGCAGATTAGCGATCGCATTAGTTTGCAAGGCGTTTATAGTGCCGAAATACCCAATTTTTCTAGCAACATCAACCAGGGCGGACTATTTGGTGGTAGATATACTGCTGGCGCTCAGTTAAGTTTAGCACCCACAAACAACATTGATGTCGGCATACATTATCTCTATTCCCACTCCCCAGATGGCTTACTGGGAGGTGGTATTGGCGATTCTCAACTGATTTCACCTTTTGCAGCTCCTACAGCTTTCGATACCCAAGCCATAGGTGCTACCGTTGCTTGGCGAATTAACCCTAACTTGCATTTGGGCGGTTGGGGTGGCTTTACTTCCTCCAAGCCATCCAACCTTTCTGGAAGTGTAGAAACTACTAACTGGATGGTGTTCGCGGCTTTTCCTAATTTGCTGCGTCCTGGGAATTTAGGGGGCGTTCTTGTTGGACAACCGCCCAAAATTACTTCCAGTACTTTACCCGACGGCTTCAATTTTCCCAACTTTTCTGATGGAGGGACAGCAGGTGGACGTAGTGACACATCAATTCACTTAGAAGTTTTTTACCGCGCCCAACTGAGCGACAATATCGCCTTGACTCCAGGCTTATTCGTTATTTTCAATCCCGATCACAATGCTGCTAACGATGCATTAATCGTTGGAACATTAAGAGCAAGTTTCCGGTTTTAGTTCTGTACTGATGTAGATGTAATAAAATACGCTATTTTTACACTAATTAATTCAGTATTAGATGCTTTCATTGCCTAGTGGAAGCTAGTGAAAACGTGCGTGTTTTTTTTTGATACGTGATTAAAGGAGCAAATTTTTCATGAAATTCAATTCATCAGTTCAGTTGGGTTGTGTTCTTGTTAGCAGCAGCAGTTTAGCCGCAGTCATCATCGGTTTAGGTGGAACAAGTGCTTCTGCTCAAATCACAATTCAAAGCACTGGCACATTATCAGGGACTATCCAACTCCCCAGAAATAATCCCAATTTCAATCAAAGCATTACTCGCGTTGATACAGACGACACGGGGACTTACTCGCGGAACTTAGGTACTAAGAACAATCCTAATTACATTCCTATATACAAGTCAGACTATGTGCAGGTAAAAACACGTGCTGATGGTAGTTTGCATTATTTTGTTGACTTTAAAGGCATTCCGATTGTCTCCTTTAATGGCGTTCTGACTTCACCGATTCTCTCTGGCGGTGAGTTGACACCCTATAAATATCAGGGACAATTAGCAGGAACCACATTTCAAGGAGTAGTTCAGGATGAATTTAATCTCACAAAAGCCTTATACACTGGTACTGTCATCGATCCAAACACTGGAAACCAATATCAGGGTACTTTTGAAGTGAGTGGATATGGAGTCCGATATAGCGATCGCAATGGTGGTGCAACCCCCACAGTCTTTGATTTCAAATCCGATCTTCCAGGTTCGCCAAAGGTGACATCATTGGAAATGACTAACTCCCCCTTGGCAAGAATAGAAATCAAAGTACCTGCAACTGCAACTCTCATAACTCCTACAACAACTATTGGTAGTGGAAGTACACCTACTCCCCCACTAGTAATTAGCGGTAGTAGTACACCCACTCCCCCGCCAGTAATTAGCGGTGGTAGTACACCCATTCCTCTAGTTAGTGGTGGTAGTGCGATCGCTCCTACACCAATAGTTGATAGTGGTAGCACACTAACTGTTGCACCAATAGTTGATAGTGGTAGCACACTAACTGTTGCACCAATAGTTGATAGTGGTAGCACACTGACTGTTGCACCAATAGTTGATGGTGGTAGTGCGATTATTTCCTCGACACCTACATCTGGATTTAATTCTCCATCGCTCTCTACTACACCTAATATCGAATTCAGTAGTGATAATTTTTTAGAGGTTAATCAAGAAGTAGTTGTCAACCCTGCAACCCTTGCTCAATCTGCTTGTTCACAGAATTCTGCTAATAACTGTACAATACCTACTTCACCCAAACAAGCGATCGGCCCTCGTAGTCGAGTGCTACTGCCTTAGTTAAGGACTTTTCAATAAAAAATATCCAACTACTTCTTGTGGGGTAGGCGTCTCGTTTGCCCCTAAGCAAAGGCTAACTTGACAAAAATTTTGAGTCCTTCTGGAACTCTAGCAAGGCAAAATGAAATCAATATAATAAACTTCTTGCATAAATCAAAAAAAGAACCCCACCCCCGCCTTTGACTTACGTCAAATTCTCCCTGCCCCTAATCCCCAGAGGAGGTCCCGAGTTCCCCGCAGGCTCTTAGGGGTTGGGGGTGGGGTGTTAGGGGACTTTTGCAAGAGGTCTAATAGTTACACAGGGGCAACATTGTAATTAAAAAAGTCCGCTATCACTTATTCACAGCGCTTTTGTTGCTCAGACTACCTTTCGGTGGTATGTTTTACCCTGATGATTTTCTGGCTATACTAGTGACTTAAGCCGATTGATTGATAAATTTCATCCTCCAGCATAAAATACACAAAAACTCTAAATTTTGGACAGATATCAGTATGCATTTACTTCTAACTGACATAAAAATCTTATCTAAATGTTGGAGGAAATTAATTTTCTTGAGGCTACAAAAACTCGATCGCTAAGGTTAAACCAATTCGCAATTCGCAATGACGCTCGCGGACTCGCTAACGCTGCGCTAACGCAATTTGCAATTATGTGTTGTAACGAGGATTTAGACCCCGCCACAACGCTTGCGGCTTGATAGAAGCCGGGGACTTAAACCCCTACACTTTGTTAACACTAAGAGTAAGCACCTATGAAAGAAGAATTGATAGCCAGAGTCGTGCAAGTCTTGCGAATTAATATGAGTTGGATGATTTGGAATTTGTTTCTGGCTTTTATACCTTTGGCTTTGAGTGTGTGGCTATTTCGCATGAGACGTGGTGGTACTTGGCTTTGGTGGCTAGGATTCTTAGTTTTCTATGCTTTCTTACCAAATGCACCATATTTGTTGACCGATGTAATTCACTTGATAGATGATATCCGCACGATTCAATCAGTGTGGATGATTACTTTAGTACTTATTCCTCTGTATTTGCTAGTAATTTTAAGTGGATTTGAAGCTTATGTAATATCCTTAATTAATTGGGGTCACTACTTACATCGCATCGGCAAAAGCCAATGGATTTGGCGCGTTGAGACAATTACACATTTTCTCTGTGCTGTTGGTGTTTATTGGGGGCGATTTTTGCGTTTCAACAGTTGGGATTTTATTACTCAACCCGATGCCGTACTTACCAAGGGGGTAGAAGAAATTCTGGGAAAACAGCCCCTGGTGATTATTGCTATCACCTTTGTGGTACTTGCGGGTTTGTACTGGATTATGAAACGAGTAACTTTAGGTCTTAGCCAATCAAATAGCAGAATAGGGATAAACTCAGGACGCGCAAACTCTAACACGCCAAACATTTGATTGACGTGGCGATTTTGGCTTTTAAATTTGAGGTTTAAATTAGTAATTCCCTTGAGGAATATTGCCTATCAAAAGAAAGATGTAATTAAACTCTCCTTCAACTAAACTCTCCTAGAGGTGAAATAAACTCAGAAGTAAACGGTTGAACTTCAACCGCCATCACCTGAGAATAACGTCCTATCAGATCGTTGAATATCGATGGTCTGGTCTGATATATCTAATCACGTTGATAGGAGAGATATAATATGCAATTAATCTCTAGAGAGGAAATCAAGACATTAATAGAACAGCCAAAAGGAAATTGTGTTTCCATTTACATGCCAACGCACCCAGCCGGGCCAGAAGTGCGACAAGACCCAATTCGCTTTAAAAATTTGGTCAAGGAAGCGGAGACTCGTTTAATTGATGCGGGTTTGGAGGAGAAAGATGCGATCGCATTGTTAGAAAAATCCCATGAACTTGATACCCAAGAGTTTTGGGAGCAAATGGGAGAGCAAGGGTTGGCAATTTTTATTTCTGAAAATATTTTTCGCTATCATACCCTACCAATTGATTTTCAAGAGTTGGTCGTGGTTACAGACCGATTTCACATCAAGCCACTGCTACCAATTTTAAATGGCAATGGTCGTTTCTATATACTGGCTTTGAGCCAACAAGATGTCAGGTTCTTTGAAGGAACACGCTACAGCATCAATGAAGTGGGAGTAGAAAATCTCCCTAAAAGTCTAGATGAAGCTTTGCAAAGAGACGAGACTGCTAAAGAAGGCCAGTTCCGCATCGCCACATCAAAAGGGGGAACCGCCAATACTTCTTCGCAACCAGGCACGTTTCACGGACAGGGAAGCCCTGACAGGGATAAACACCAAGAAGAAATCCTCCAATTCTTTCAAATTGTTGATGGCGCATTACACGAGAAACTGCGATCGCAAAAAGCGCCTTTGGTACTAGCTGGGGTAGAGTATCTCTTGCCTTTGTATAGACAGGCAAATACTTACCAGCATTTAATGGATGAAGCTCTCACTGGTAATCCAGAAATTCTCAGTGCCCAAGAGTTACATAACCAAGCTTGGCCGATTGTCGAGGCTGATTTCCAAAAGTCACAGCAGAATGTTTTAGAGCAATTTCACCAATTGTTTGGTGGTGATAGTGGTAAAGCATCTAACAACCTCCAAGAAGTTGTCTCAGCGGCTTATTACCAACGCGTGGATTCATTACTAGTTGCAGTTGGTCAGCAACAGTGGGGTTTATTCGATCCAACCTCAGAAACGGTTTATTTGCACCCAGAAAAAGAAGCTGGTGATGAGGATTTGTTGGATTTTGTTGCTGCTCATACTTTATTAAATGGCGGCACGGTTTACGCTATTCCCTTTGAACAGATTCCATATAGCACAGCCGTTGCGGCGATTTACCGATATTGACATTTTGATGGTGTTGTATAAAGTTGAATGTGCTATATACAACACCAACGGTGATTATTATTTGCTCCTTAAGAGCTAATTTGTAAACTAGGGTAAAGTTTTTGTCTCATAAGGGTTTCACAAATTTGAGCCAATCAAGCGTTTATTCTCTGAAAGTCATGCCCAGCAATGAATTGGGTTTCCTTAAGATTTTGTTTACGAATCAGATATTATGGTGCAAGATTAAAAAAATATCTGCTCGTAAGGTTTTCCAGATTTTCTATTTGCAAAATCAAAATAATCCTTTACTAGAAGTCTGTGGGTGTTATATAAGAGGAAGCAAATACACATTTACGGATTCAGGAGACTGACTTTTGAACAGGCTGCAACGATTAACCCTTAACGGATTCAAGTCTATTAAAGCGATGGATCTTGAGTTGCATCCTTTAAATATCTTGATTGGAGCAAACGGAGCAGGCAAAAGCAATCTCATCTCGTTCTTTAAGATGCTTAATGAGATGATGGCTAAACGCTTCCAACAATATATCGGTATGTCGGGGCGTGCCCAATCCCTCTTACATTTTGGGCCCAAAATAACTCCTCAGATAGAAGCAAAACTGGAGTTTGAAGTCGAAAACGGTTTGGATATTTATCATCTGCGGTTATTCCATGCCGCAGGTGATACGCTGATCTTCGCTGAAGAGACATTGAGCTTTCTGCAAATGGGTTGGATATCCCCAAGGATTGACCAGTTGGGTGCAGGGCATCAGGAAACAAAAATTACTGAAGCGGCAGACGAAGGTAAACAAACAGCCAGGACGCTCAAGTACTTGCTTGATCGTTGCCGTGTATATCACTTTCATGATACATCTTCTACGGCGGGAGTGCGGCAATCCTGTTATATTGGCGATAACCGATGGCTCATGCCTGATGCCGGAAATTTAGCTGCATTACTGCTGAAATTCCGCGAAGAAAATATTTCAGCTTATCAACGTATTGTCGGAACAATCCGTTTAATTGCACCATTTTTCCATGACTTTGTTCTTGAGCCAGATGCATCTAATCGTGTCATTCTGAACTGGCAAGAAAAAGAGTCAGATGGGGTATTTGGACCCCATCAATTTTCAGATGGCACTTTACGCGCTATATGTCTTGTAACACTGCTCTTACAGCCAGAAGATAAACTACCAGAACTTATCGTTGTTGATGAGCCAGAACTAGGTCTTCACCCCTATGCTTTAAATGTTGTGGCTGCCTTGTTTAGTAAGGCTTCGCTCCATACGCAAATCCTTATCAGCACCCAATCTAGTTCTTTTTTGGATAATTTTGATCCTGAAGATGTGATTGCGGTAAACCGAGAGGGCAAGGAGTCGCAATTCAAGCGGCTTAATCCCACAGAATTAGAAGCTTGGCTCGACGAGTACAGTCTGGGAGAAGTCTGGGAGAAAAATATCATTGGGGGAGGACCGCATTAATGATGCGCCTCTACTTATTCACTGAAGGACAAACTGAGCAGACATTCGCCGACACTTTGATAAAACCGCACTTAGCTCAACATGAAGTGTTTATGCACTACCCTCGGCTAATCGCTCACGCCAAAAAAAAGGGGAAGGTGCATCGCGGCGGTGGACGCAATTACGCGCCAATGAAAAATGATCTTCTGCGATCGCTCAAGGAAGATAGTAACTCTGATGTATTCTTCACTACCATGATTGATTTGTATGCTATCCATCCTGATTTTCCGGGATTAACTGAGTCTGAGAGTTTGCGCCAAAATCCCATAGAGCGAGTTGAATTTTTAGAGCAACGGTTTGCAGAGGACATCAGTGATTACCGATTTATCCCGTACATTCAGTTACATGAATACGAGACATACCTTTTTGCAGATCCAACGTGCTTTGAATATCTTGATGCTCGTCGTACAAAGGAGATTGAAGCTCTTAAGACGATCGCTAATCAATATGAAACACCTGAGTTGATCAACGATGCACAGCAGACAGCCCCCAGTAAACGCATCATTGCTCAGTTATCCTGATTATGGAAAAACAAAGTCTGTTTTTGGACCACAGTTAGCTGAACGGATTGGATTAGAAGTAATTCGGAGCAGGTGTCCCCACTTCAACACATGGCTGTTACGCCTAGAATCATTGAATCACTCCTAACTAATGCAGTCTTCGGCGTGCTGCTGCTAAAATTAGACGTTGTTCAGCACGAGCGATCGCTTGATATGTTCGCTCGATTGCTTCCGGTTCAACAGAAATAGAAGTAATACCCCATTCCACTAACTTATCAATAATTTCTGGATAAAGGGCTGGTGCTTGACCGCAGATTGAACAAGGTATATCGGCACTTTTAGCCATCTGGATCAGTTGAGCGATCGCACCCATAACTGCTGGATGACGTTCATTAAATACTTTTGCTAGCTGTCCTTGTTCTCGATCTACTCCTAGCAATAATTGGGTCAGGTCATTTGTACCAATAGAAATTCCCGCCACACCTGCTATAACATATTCTGGTAATAAAAACAAGACACTTGGGACTTCTGCCATCATCCACAATTCAAACTCCACCACCTCGGTTAAAAAAGCTTGCTCAACTTTGCGACGACAAAAGACAAATTCTTCTACAGTCCGCACAAAGGGCAATAGTAGATTGACATTGGTGTAGCCAGCTTGCTGTACACTCCCTAAAGCTTTCAGTTCTAGCTCAAAGACTGCGGGATTTTGTAAATAGCTAAAGGTACCACGTTCGCCTAACATCGACTGGGGCGAAGATTGTAAACTATCACTCAATGATGGTAAATCCGGCGATCGCCAATCTAAAGAACGATAAAAAACTGGTCTTGGGGCAAAGGCATGGGCAAACTGCATAATCTGCTCAGACCATAACTCTAACAATTCTGCCTGACGCCCACTTAAAATCCAACTATTGGGATGTTGCCCGTTCAATATATTTAGTACCATCAATTCTGAGCGCAACAATCCCACTCCATCCACAGGTAGGTTTTGCACTTGTTCTATTAAAGTGGACTGACTCAAGTTAACCAGCAATTGGGTAGCAATCATAGGTAGATGAGACGTAACAGAAGCATGGGGCGCTTTCGGGTTGAGGTGATGAGAGGAAAGAAGATTTTCTTCTCTCTCTTTGTCCATCTCCTCCTTTGAGTCTCCTTTGATGCGATAAACTTCTCCTCTGTCGCCATCAAGCAGCAATCGTTCGCCAGTTTGGATTAAAGTTGTGGCAGATGTTGCGTTTACTACTGCTGTGATACCTAATTCTCTAGCTAGAATTGCCGCATGACTGGTTAATCCCCCTTGTTCTGTGATAATACCACCAACTTGTTGCAATAATGGCAACCAATCAGGTGTAATCGTTGGTACTACTAAAATCACTCCCTTCGGTAGTTGTTCGGGTTTCTGTTGCGGATTAATTACCAGGGCAGTGGCTACAACCCGTCCCCCGGCTGCTCCTAGTCCCCGAATGAAGTGTGAGTGGGGAATTGATTGGGAAGGACTAACTTGTGTTATGTAAAGCTTGTCTGATGTCGTTTGTTGAGTGATAGTCCACTTAATGGTAAAAGTTTTACCTAGTTCACTTACCAGTTGAGTTCCCAAAGAAATTATTTGTTGTAAGTATTCTTCTTGTAAAGAATACTGTTTTTGTTGGGCTTCTGGAAGTAAATAAGTAATTAGACAATTGCGATCTGGTATTAGCACTGAGTTGGGTACGGGTTGCGAAACAGTTCCAGATGCTGCATCATCAACACCATAAGCCAGCATTTTATTGCCCAGTTGTTGCTCAAGCACAACTCCAGTTTCTGGTTGAATGTAGTAAACATCTGGCTGGACTTCGCCAAGAGCGATCGCAATTCCTAATCCCCAAGTAGCTTCAATTTGCCAGCCAGAGGAGTTGGCTGTGAGCGAGCCACTGGCGATCGCATTTTCAACAGGTTGCACCAACACTGCGAGATTAATTTGTTGCAGATTAATTCCTGAGTGCTGCCAATATAATAGACTTCTGGCCCGAAATATCTGGCTCCAAGTACGCTTTAGAGCTCTTGCGATCGCTTCCGGTTCGCACTGGCAAAATACCGACTCCAGTAAACCCGATATATTGTTGTTTATACCTGGAGTAGCAGTTGATACTGCCAAGGAAGGTCGAAGAATCAAACAACTAGTTTGCCATTCTCTAGCGGCTTGGAAAATTGTACTTACCCACTCCTGGGTTACAGTCGCAGTCAGAATTTCTTGACGCAAGCGACTGGCCACCTGCTGAAGTTGACGCCAATTAGTGACATCCAGGTGTAGCGAAGAATGGGGTAAGTCAGCTACTAATGATTCTGAACTACTGAGATTTTCGAGAAATTGTCGCAAAATTTCTGCCGAAACTACAAAACCAGGCATCACCGGATAGCCATGCTGGATAATTTTGCTCAAGTAAAAGGCTTTGTCACCTACTTTGGCGCGGTCTTGTAGTTTAATTTGATCTAGCCAATAGAGTTTATTCACTCAATTTGTTAGTTGTCTATTTGTAACCACAGCCATTTCTTTTTGGTATGTTATCAGGTTAATCCACTTAATTCTGAATAGAAAAATACTCAGAATTTACAGCAGTTTTCTTTTGCATGAATTACAAAGTTACGGGTTTTGAAGCAGAATACAGGAGGTAGAAACTCCTGACAGCAGAATTCAGAATTCAGAATGGACTGCGCCCCACCGCGCTAACAGGAGTCAGAAATAAAACAGGCTTTATACCTGGCTTTGAGACGAATAGTTGTGTACTTCAGCAGCCTTAAATACGCTGTATAGCTGATTTGCTTGACTTGTACATGGCTGTATCATATTTAATTGTTGAGTGTATGGGTTAAATTTAACAATTTAAGGTATAATTCTGTGGCTAAGTCATTTTAAATAGCCAAAAAACTATTTAATAAACTTAAAATTCATATAGTTTGCCCAAATTACAATCGTTGCTACAATTTAACAATGCAAATCTCCATTCATTGGCCAGAATAATATCTTATCGAAAAATAATCTTAATAATGTAAGACATTAATTCTCAGTTTCAAAACCATTACTGAATTGATAGAATCCAAATATGAGATAGGCTATTGCACTACACCTATTGGATTAAACTCCATTAATAAAACATTAGAATAGTTTTGTACTATTTTTATAAAAATATTACGATTTAACCTAGTACCCCAAGGCGGAAGTCAAAAGGAGCTAGTGCGTTGGGCGGGCAATGCCCAACTTGTCCCTTGCCCGTCTCCCCTTGGGAGAAGCAACTGGCACTCAAAAGTCAAAAGTCAAAATAATTATATTCCAAGCTCTTGCGCCATTTGAAATGGTGAGCCAGTCCGGTCTTCTCCCTTCTCTACGAGACGCTCTGCGAAGGCGCTAGCCTCTCCCTTTGGGAGCTATCCATTACCCGGATCTTTCTTAACATTTGCGAGAGTATTCACTCACGTTTTTTATAACCCTGATTCGTTCGTCGTTAATTCTCAATAAAAACCTACTTTTAGCGAGAATATTAAGAGGTAACTTGTCAAGTATGCCTCACGCCGAGCGTGTTTAAGATGCCTACAAAGCAAGCGTTTCAAGATTGTAAAGAAAGATGTGACTAATGGATAGCTTTGGGAGAAGGGGAGACGCGCAAGGGACAAGCCGGGAAACCCGTCCAACACAGTGGCTCCCGAATTCAAACGCGAGAATAAATCCTTGCATCCAAAATCCTTGCATTTTAATTGAAGAAAGAGCATTCATAAGCCACTGCGGTCTTGGGATCTCCCCAAGTGGAGCAACTGCCGTCAAGTGGCGTGCATGGGGTCAATCTAAAATCCTTGCATCCAAAATCCAAAATTGATTCACGCCATGCTGTACTAGTATATAGAATTCTTCATATCAGAATAAACATTGGCAAACACTTACTACCTTGCAACTGATGATTGGCTGAATATCAGCTTCCGGCTATGTACTGCATTGCTTATTGGAGCAATCATCGGCTTAGAACGCCAAATTAGGCGCAAACCAGCTGGTTTAAGAACTCATATACTGGTAAGTTTAGGTTCAGCCTTATTTACCTTGATAATTATGCTGCAAACAGCAGGACTGCAAGCTAGTCCTGATGCACTTAGCCGTGTGATTCAAGGGATTGCAGCTGGTGTAGGATTTCTTGGTGCTGGGGAAATTGTGCGCCAATCTTCTCAAGAATCACAGCAACTTGAAATTCACGGACTCACCTCAGCAGCGGCTATTTGGGTTTCGTCTGCATTGGGAATTGCTGCTGGCTGTGGTTTATGGCAGTTAGGATTAATCAGTGCAATGCTGACTTTTTTAGTTCTCAACGTTTTTAAAAGGTTAGAGAAGCGAGATTAGTAACTAGTTATCTATTATTTTTAATAAAAAATATGGCTAAGAAACATAGATTTATTGAGAAGATAAAATATCAATTTAGTTAACAGTCTTAGATATGATTCATAAAGAAAATCTTAAGCATATCCAATTCATTGCTGGGCATGACTTTCAGAGAATAAACGCTCTTATGGCTCAAATTCCTGAAACCCATACGAATCAGAGATTTTACTCTAGTTTACAAATTAGCTCTAACTCCAGTAATTTCAAAAATAAAATCGCTTTTTAGTTCCTATATATAAAGATATTCTTTTCCCATCTCATGAGCGCATTAATACTGAAGGATTAAATCGTCTCGATTGTCGCCGTTAACATCTGCCACCCCTACTACAGTTACTCCTGGAGTCGTCGTCGAAGTCCAGTCGCCATTGTAGGCGAAAGAACTGCCAGTCGACAGTCGAGCTTGCCAATAGCGGCTCCCCCCATAGTTATACTGAAGGATTAAATCGTCTCGATTGTCGCCGTTAACATCCGTCACCCCTACTACAGTTACTCCTGGAGTCGTCGTCGAAGTCCAGTCGCCATTGTAGGCGAAAGAACTGCCAGTCGACAGTCGAGCTTGCCAACGGCGGCTCCCCTCATAGTTATACTGTTTCCCTTCTGCCCAAAAGAAGACTTAAACCATTCGTGACAAGTTAAGGCGAAGTTTGTTTTGTCAACAGTAATTAGGCGATAAATTGACTTGGGTATTAAGTATCAAATTTTTTTTATACTTAGAGCTAATTTGTAAACTAAAGTAAAGTATTTGTCTTGTAAGCTCAGATATTGCACCTGTAAATTTGAATGTCAATTCCTTGACTAAGTACAGGATTTCACAAGTTCGTAGCGAATTTATGAGTCATCTGCGCCACTGTATATGACCATTTGATGATCTGGGCAGAAAAATTATAAAGAGCAATGAATTCTGGAGTTTAGACTAGTTCCCGGTGCGAAACTGCTGAACAAATCAGATATAAAAATTTGTTAATAAT